>JBDRGC010000387.1:0-5848 GCA_043818215.1 Chloroflexota bacterium
CCCCATCAATAAAGAGCGGCGTCCAGTACGCCGCTCTTTTTAATTAATCCTTTTGACCGCTTGTCTACCCTACAAAAACCAGCCGACCGGTATCCAGCCTGCGTAGGCAGGCTTCCTGTCCACCCCCATCATACAACTAAAGTCGTCACTACAAACCCCAAATCTTTTTCTGAACATCTAAAGCTGCTCAACTCCCCATAGTCCGTTCCGTGCGCTCCTGGCCGCGGCGGCGCATAACATCCAGAATCCGCGGTAACACCTGGGTATACAGCCGGTAATACAACGGACGGATCGGCAAATCGTAGGCCCCAATGGTTCGCAGCACTTTCCCCCCCAGGCCGCGCTTGAATCGGAACACGCTCCACATCGAGTCGCTCTCAGCGAAGATTTCGGGCGCACCCCATAAATCGTAGACTGTACAACCCGCGGCCCTCGCCCTGCGCATGGCCTCCCATTGCAGCAAATAATTGGACATCTTGTTACGATGCGCCGGGCGGGACATGCCGTGCATATAATACGCCCGTCCCGCAAAACGGAAAATCACCACAGCAGCGACCGGCTCCCCATCCACCTCGGCGATCAAAGGTTCGCACGTTGGCAAATTTTCAAGTTTACAAGCAGGCAAGTTTGCAGGTTTGCGGGTTGGCAGGTCTGAGTTTATGAAAGTTCCCCACAATTGGCGATAATAATCTTCGTCGCGGATTACGAATCCATCCCGGACGGATGTCTCGGCGTACATCCGGTAGAGCAAACCAAAATCATCACTTGTGCCAGGTCGAACAGTCACACCTTTACGACCCGCCAGACGAATATTGTAGCGGGTTTTTTGTTTCATTCGCACTAAGATATCATCTTCGGAGGGAGCCAGGTCGACCAGCACCGTGTTGCGGAATTGGATCTGCTCATCCGAGAAATGCCAGCCGCGGGAGCGCAAATCATCGCAGACGGCTGCACCCAAGGGATTCTCGCGCTCATCCGGGGTTGCGGGAATGCCGGTTCCCAGAGGGATGTCGGGGTCGATTTTGAGGAAGATAGCCCCCTGCTTGCGGGCCAATTCCCGCAGGTCATCCAGCACTTGATTTCGGAGGGCCGCGTCGCCCCAGTCACGCAGCAGCGGCCCCTTGGGGATATACATCACCCGCAAACGGGCTGCAAATCCGACGATGGGAATACTGCGCTGTAAGATCAACGCAGCCGCGTCGGGTTTAGCCGGATCACCCCAAAGGCGGTGAATGAGCTGCCAGCCATAATGTGCTTTGACCTGCCACCACTGCCAGGTTTGCAGGACGTGTGGGTTGGGAAGGGAGGCGATGGAGGTGTTCCAGGTGTGGGGGTTTTTAGTCATTGGTTATCAGTATCCAGTATTCAGTGTTCAGTATTCAGAATTCAGTCGGTGGTCGGTGGTCGGTGGTCAGCGAGCGGCGAGCGGCCTGCCAGGAGCGGATGGCGCGGGCGTGGCCGGCGCCGCACAGATCGGCGGGGATTTCGGCGGGAGCGAAAAAGCGCAGGGCGGTACTCTCGTGGCTGTTGCGCAGGTCGCCCCCCACGATGTCGCAGGCATAGATCAAGTGTAACCCATTGCCGCGCGGATCATCATCGAAAAACAGAGCATCCACCAATCGAGTGACCCGCACTTGCAAGCCGGACTCTTCCAGGGCTTCACGTTCAGCGGCACGGGCCGGGTCTTCGTCGGCTTCGACGTAACCTGAAGGAATATTCCAGGTTCCCTGCCAGGGATCGTGCGCCCTCCGCAGGAGCAAGAGATGCCCATCCCGCTCGATGATGGCTCCCGCGCCGAGTTTGAGCTGCTCATAGCGAATCCAGCCGCAAGCGGGGCAAACCTCCCGCCTGCGATTTTCGTTCCATTGCAGGGTCATGGCTGTGCCGCACATCGAACAGTTGTGAGGGTGTTCATTCTTCGACATATTTGTCTCCGTGAGACTTGAAGCGTGAAGCGTGATCCCATAAGAACATCGGGACGATGTGAATGAAGCGTGCTCTTTTTACGTTTTCACGCCTCACATTTCACGTTTTCACGTTTTCACTCTTTCACGTTTTCGCGTTTTCACGTTTTCACGTTTTCACGCTTCACGTTTTACGTACCACGCCAGCCCCAGCCACGCCAGCAGGCTGACCGCCAAGCCGGCATAAAACCACACCGGCCGGTACGCAAACACGACCTCGTGCGGCCCGGCGGGGACTTCTACGGCTCGGAAAAGATAATTGGCCCGCAGCACAGACACCGGCTCGCCATCCACCCAGGCACGCCAGCCCGGGTACCAGACATCGGATAATACCATCCAGCCGGGGGAATCTGCCGCGACGCGCAGGATTATTTTATTGGGATGCTCCGCCACGATTTCGGGAGGCCTCCGGGAGGCCCCACAATCTGGATTGTTTGGGGGGTCGGCGTTTTCGATGATTACCTCGGTCCCAAAGTTTGTCTGCCCCGAGAACACCTGCTCCCAGGCAGCCTCCTGCCCATCGACGGGGTGCGCGCATGGGACCCACCTCAGGCGGGCAGCAGACTCCCGGGGAACAAATCCCACCCCGCAATTCCAGGCGGGGTTAATTCGCCCGAGGACGGAAATTCCCATCAAGTCCCACAAATCTTCCCGCTGGTTGGCATCCGCCTTATCAACCGCATCCATCCAACGGGCATATCTCCCTGGAATCAGGGGGTCGTAATTGTTCGCCACGGGGATTTTGTCCAGCATATTTATATTCGGCAGCAAAACCGCCCGCAAGTCACGCCAATCATCGCCGGAGTCGAAAGTGTCGAACAAGAAAAACCGCTTGTATCTGATCTGGTCTTCGTCATCAGCGAGCAGATATAGACGCCCGTCGGCGGCCATTTCACGCACCTGCGCCACAGTGGGGGGAGGCTGGCGGTAAAAGTCAAGATCGATGCCCGGGTTCAAGCCCCAGCCCGCAACCAGCAGATCGGCGGCAATCCACAGGGCCGCGCCCCATTGCCACCGCAGGGTGGATCGCGGTGTGCTGCCATTGGTTTCCGGGGCGGTCAGCGCGAGGACGCCCACTCCCAGCCCCCACAAGCCCGCCAGAGCCGTGGCCCGGATGAAAGTGGGGCGAACATCGCCCAGCATGTACCAGGCCAGCCCTGCACCCAGAGAAACAGCGAAGGTCCCGGCGGTGGCGAGGCGCGTCCAGTACAGCCCTCGCTTCACAGGACGCCGCCAGCGATCCGCGCCGATCCCGGCCAGCAGCGACAGGGCAAACACAGCCCAAATCGAGATGCGGGTGGGTGCTTGAAACATGTCGAAGGTGGGGATGTGCCGGTAGAGCCAGGGGAAGATGGGGGTGTTTTGGCCGAGGGCGAGGAGGAAGGCGAGGGTGGTGATGGCGAGGAGAAAAAATATGACAGCCGACCGTCGACCGCTGACAGCCGACCACTCTCCGCCCCCCACTGTCTGCTGTCGTCTGTCGGCTGTCGTTTTGCTGGGCTTGCGTATTGATGTCAGAATCGCTCCCGCCGCCAACAGCAAGGGTAGCAACCCAATATAAATGGCGTCTTCCCAGAAGTTGCCATATCCCCAGTAATCGTCGTTAACCGGATTGCCGAACAAGTCGGGTGCCAGCATGCTGAGGAAACGCCAGGGCCAGAAAGAGTAGGTCATGGCAGCTTCGTAATCGACGGCGGAGGCGCGCTGCGATTGCAGCAGGTATTCCGCCGTAGGGAGAAGCTGCACTGCGGCAAGGGTTACTCCCAACAGCACTGCCACTATAAAACCACGGATTGCACGGATTCGCACGGATTTTTTATATGAGTTGGTCGAGATGATTTTCCTGACGCGGTTTTGGCAAGGTTTATTTACAAGTTGGGGAGGAGTACCTACATGGGCTTTTAAACCACGGTTTGCACTGATTTGCACTGATTTTGTATATGATTTAGTCGAGAGGATTTTCCTGGCGCGGTTTTGGCGCAAGTATTTCAGGGGAGCAGTGTTGGGGGCAGTGTTGGGGGCAACGTCGGGGGTGGTGTTGGGGAGAGTGTTGGGGGTCATGCCGGAGTGTTGGCTATGCGCATTATTATCGCCCCCCTGCCAGGCCCAGAATCCGGCCCACATAGCAGCCAACAGCAGGTTATACCACGATGTCTGGGCGTGGCCGGCTAAAAGCTGCACCCCGATGAGTAATCCAAGTTTTGCGACCTGAGCGCGATCACGCCGGGAGGTCGCCACGTCAAACGTCAAGAGCAAAATCCAGGGCAGCCAGGCGACGGCGGCATTGATGCTGGCAAACCAGGCGCGTGCTACCAGATACCCTGAGAGGCCGAAAGCCAAACCGCTGACGGTTTGCGCCAGCTTCCCCAGCCCGAGCCGGCGCGCCAGCAACGCCATCCCCAGGCCAGACCAAACCAGATGCAAGGCGACTACCAATGCCTGACTCCAGGCCAGAGCAGAAATTCCCCCCACAGCATAAAACAGAAAGTACAGCCAGTTGGGGGGATAGAAGAGCGCCGACTGGTAATTAGCAACCAGAGGCGCGCCCATGCCCAACAGGGGATTCCAGAGAGGTAAATGCCCTGAGAGTAACGTGTCCCAGGCCCAGGTCCACCAGGGGACGAATTGGGTAGATGGCGTGCCCCAGAAAAGCGCTTTGCCCGTGAACAAAACGGGGGAGAGCAGAATAAAGGGGGCGATGATGACTGGGAAAAAGGGTAGACGGAATATACGGGGAATTCGAGGTGGGTTATACATAGAGGGCAGAGGGTAGAGGGTAGAGGGTAGAGGGCAGAGGGTAGAGGGTAGAGGGTAGAGGGTAGAGGGCTATTTTCGCAGTCGAGTAATAGTCGGAAGGTCGAATTGGAAATTCGACCTACATTAATAGGCGAAGATCATGTACTTGCCCTGTTGATAGACCAGAGTCAAATACGCGGAGGTGGATGGGTCCCAATTCCCTAAGGCGCGTTCTGCGGGGCCCCAGAAAACATAGTCCACCTCGAATTCTTCCAGCAGGGCTAGACGGTCGCTTTCGGGCGAGCCAACCTGGTAAAAGGCATTGATGCGCGGCTCCAGGTCGGCGATGCCGACGCTTTCCGGGCCGTGTCCGATGAGTACGAAAACGGGCGCCCAGGCCGGGAGGGCGTTTCCGGTCTGATAGGCTGCCAGGACCACGTCTTCGCCACTTGTCTGCCCGGCTAGAAATTGGAAAGCGGATACTTCATCTGCCGGGCGGAAGAGCGGCTCTGCGGGAGTGGAGACAGCCAATAGGCCTCCCAGCAACAAAAAGATGGTGGAGGGGAAAGTGAGCAGCAGGACAACAAAAGACCGCTTGAATAGCTTGTTTTGAGAATGTTCAAACGCAACAAAAGCCAAAGTTACCAGAGCTACCCACAACCCTTCCACCAAACGGCGCTGCAAATTATAGGGAGCATACGCCAGCAAGGGGAGCATCAGGACCCACGCCACAGGCAGCCACCCTCTCCACGCATCCAGTCGAAGCAAGCGAATGGCGCCGAGTACCGCGAAAGGTATCAACAAACCATAGGCTATCAAGTAATGCAATGGGTGAGGCGACAGAATCAAATTCTGAGAGGTCCAGTTCTTCAAAAATGGATCGAGGTTGAAAACGACAGCCGTGTAAATGACAATTGGCGAGGATATCGCTCCCGCCCAGAAAGCGCGTTGAAAGTAATATTTCCAGGCACCCCAGTCAACAGATTGACCCATGCGCATCCGCCACCGCTGCCAGAGAGCCAAACTCGCCAGATGCGCCCCCATCACGCTCCAGGCGACGAGTACCGTCAGAGGCTGCATCAGGCCCAACAGCAGCAACAAAATGCCGTGGAGCAAGGAGGCAATGGGGCAAGAGCGCAAGGGGGCAG
>JBDRGC010000388.1:0-4489 GCA_043818215.1 Chloroflexota bacterium
AATTTTACTCTTCTTATCCGACGGCAGACTCTTCGGTTCAGGACAAGCTGCCAAAAGTAGTTAGCGGTCATCGGTCAGTTGTCAACGGTCTGCCATTTGCGGTCGGTGAGCCTCACCTTCAGCCACGGCAACGTTCACCTCGTCCAGAAATGGATCAGCAGGAATCCCATAAATCCGCAGCGCGTCGGCCAAGACTTCGAAAGCGGCCATGCTGCACCCCACGCATTTCATCCGGTATTTCAGAAAAACGGGGATCGCTTGGGGCCAACGATCCAATATGTCGGCGACGATTAATTTTAGGGTGATCTCTTTTTGTTTCATAGTGGTTCTTTTTTCGAAGGGAGAGCCTGCATCATAGTCCCCCAGAATATCTTGTAAACTAAGATTTGTCTGTGATCTAGCGCAAAGAGTAGCAAAAATTTATTCGCCAGGACGCGAAGGATAGAAAAAATATAACTGCTTAGACACACAACACCGAATTGAGAATTCAACGAATTATTTTGCGAATACAGTGAAATTTTTTCCCAAGCTGGCGAATCGAAACCGTAATCACAAACCAGGACATATACTCAGTATGGTCAAATGTCACTTTTTGGAAGCACTGAAATTGGACACAGATTGACACAGAAAAAGCGGTTTTTTATGTTTGTTTCGCGTTTACACCTGCACTCACCTGCACTTGCACCTGCGCTGCGCTCCTTCGCTAATGCAGGTGTAAGTGTGGATACAGATACAAGTGTCCGCGTCCCATAAAATGATACTTTCGCTTTGCGTGCCTACGGCATGTCCGTTGTCAGTATAACAAATTCGTTTTATTCACAATTCGATGTTGTGTTTTCTTTGCGTCTTCGCATCTTCGCGACTTGGCGTAAAATCATACGGAGATAAATTATCCCGACTGCAAATCTTCCGCGATACTAACAAGGCCATGAGGATAGCGGATGATAATCTGTTCGCGTTTTGCCAGAATAAGCCCTTTTTTTTCCCACTGTTGGAGAATACGGCTGACAGTGTAACGCGTTGTTCCAGTCATCTCGGCCACATCTTGGCGGGTAATGGTTAAATCTATCAGTACCCCTGTTTCCACTTTTCGCCCGGTTTGCTGCGCCAGACGCAATAGAGTGCGGGCGATGCGGCGTTCGACGCGCTCGGTGGACAATTCCCGAATCTTGTGTTGAAAATCCCGCGTGTGATTTGCCAGGAGATGCAATGCGTTGAGCGCAATGAGCGGCCAGCGTTCCATCAGGCGGTTCATCGTGGCTTCGTCCCAGGACAGAGCCTTACAATCCCCCACAGCCTGCGCTGAAACCGGGTAGTGGATTTCACTCAAAACTGCGGCCACCCCAAATGCATCCCCCGGGTTGACATAATTGAAAATGATCTGCTGCCCATCAGACGTTACCTGGGTTAGTCTGACTTTCCCCAATAGAAGCACATAGATATGCGTGGCGGGGTCTTCTTCGAAAAAGAAAAAGGAGCCATCTTCACGCTTGCGGATATTGGCTGCCTGAGCCACGTTATTCAGCTCCTCGGCAGTAAGCCCCTGAAATAACCGTGATGATTCGATATGCTGTACTTTTGGTTGAGTTGTCATTTGAATTTATGCAATAATCTCGCGAAAAACAGATACAATATTATCAGGTACTATATTGTACCTCACACCCCTATATTTTTTACTGATCTGCTGCACAGATACAAAAAATCCGGTATACTCACTAGATTGCATAAGTGCTTCATAAATGTTGCGCAAGTGCTCTAGCCGCTGTCTTTCGCGAAGCATCCCCGTGGGACGGCAGCGGGGACGCTGCCTGGAGCAAGGTGAAAAACACAATTTGGCAATAGGTCTACTCTATGGATAATCCAAGTGTCGGATTTTGCGAAATCGAACACACCGCCGATTGGGAGCTGCATATCTGGGCGCCGGATTTGACATCCCTGCTGGAGCAAGCCGCGCGGGGGATGTACGCCCTCTCGCAGATGCGGCTGGCCGCAGGGCCGCGCCTCACCCGCCGCTTCGAGATACCCTTCACAGACCGCGAATCCCTGCTGGTGGATTTTCTCTCCGAGCTGCTGTTCTTCGGGGAGGACGAAGAAATCGCCTTCGATGAGTATCAACTCGATTTTGATGGAACCAGCCTCAAAGTCCGAGTCGGTGGTGCTCCCATCGAAGAGCAGTCCAAAGAAATCAAGGCGGTGACGTATCATAAGATGGAAGTCCGCGAGACGGGGCGCGGGCTGGAAGTTAATATTGTTTTTGATGTGTGACGTGATGCGTGATGCGTGAAATATGTTATCACGTGTTACGTTTCACGTTTCACGTCTCACGCCTCCGGAGGTACACAATGGTTACAATCCAAGATTTGATCAAAATCAGCGCTTACGAATGGGAGATTCCGAAAACGTTTCGGTGGGATATGCGCGTACCGGTGCGGATATTCGTCACCGAGCAGCTGTTGCAGGATGCCATGCGCGACAAATCGCTGGAGCAGGCCGTCAACGCCGCCACCCTTCCGGGGTTGGTGGGAAGCGTGCTGGTAATGCCGGACATGCACCAGGGCTACGGATTCCCCATCGGTGGCGTGGCAGCGACCCGCTACCCGGAGGGTGTCATCTCCCCTGGGGGCATCGGGTATGATATCAACTGTGGCGTGCGCTTGCTTGGTTCCCGTATCACGTTGGAGGAGGCCGAACCGCACCTCTCGGATTTGGCGACCGCGCTGGATAAACTCTGCCCCAGCGGAGTGGGCAAGGGCGGCACGCTGCATCTGAGCGAAGATGAATTGGAGACAGTTTGCGTAGAGGGGGCGCGCTGGGCCTTGGGACGCGGCTATGCCACCAAAGCTGACCTGCAGCGCATAGAGGATGGCGGGAAATTGAAGGGCGCTGATCCGTCCAAGATCAGTCTGCGGGCCAAGAAGCGCGGCCGCCCGCAGGTGGGAACATTGGGTGCCGGCAATCACTTCATCGAGGTGGATTTGATCGAAGAAATCTATGACGAAGAAGCCGCCCAGGTTATGGGGTTAGCGCAGGGTAATTTGGCGCTGCAAATTCACACCGGCTCGCGCGGCTTCGGTCACCAGGTTTGTTCCGATTACGTGCGTCTTTTGCAAGGGGCGGTACACCGTTACGGCATCACGCTGCCCGACCGGGAGTTGGTCTGCGCGCCGATGGATTCCCCCGAAGGGCAAGATTATCTGGCTGCTATGCGCTGCGCGGCCAATTATGCTTTTGCCAACCGGCAGGTACTGGCCCACTGGGCGCGCCGGGCTTTCGAGAAGACGCTGGCGGGGGTGGTGCGTGACTGGCGTTTGCATCAGGTCTATGATATTGCTCACAATATCGGCAAGATCGAGACCCATATTATCGACGGCCAGGAGATGAAAGTCTGCGTACATCGCAAGGGAGCTACGCGGGCCTTCGGTCCCGGTTCCGAGGGGCTGCCCGACGAATACAAGAAAATCGGCCAACCGGTGCTGGTTCCCGGTTCCATGGGGACGGCGTCCTGGGTGCTGGCCGGGGCCGAGGAGAGTATGCAGCGTTCCTTCGGGTCGTGTTGTCACGGAGCGGGACGCACCATGAGTCGCAGCCAGGCCAAGAAGAGTATCCGGGGTTCAGATTTGCGCGACGAACTGACACACAGCGGCATCCACATCCGGGCCGGGTCGATGGCTGGCCTGGCCGAGGAGTCTCCGGCGGCCTACAAAGATGTGGACGCCGTGGTGGAGACGGTCGTTGGGGCGGGGATAGCGCGAAAAGTGGCGCGCTTGAGGCCGTTGGCGGTGGTGAAGGGGTGAGTGGTATATTGTAGATTGGCAAGTTGGTAAATTGGGAGTTGGTATACTACTAGAAAATTCACATTTGGAGGTGTTTTATGAAACAACGTTTCTATTGTTTGCTTGCGATTTTGATATGCGTAACTATGATTTTGTCTGCCTGTGGCAATACAACTTTGGAGCAGCCAGAGGAGCCATTGGAACCTGATGCATCTTATCCCTCAACAGGGCAAGATAGTGAATCGGGAGGTAACACGACAATCCATTTACCGAGTGTTGGAGGCGCGTATCCGCCACCTTCGTCGGACACTATCGAGAGCATCGAGAATCCGTATCCCGAACCATTGGCTCCGGCCGATTCTAGAATTGTGGCGGCCCCTCTGGAGAATGAGTTTGCCCCTGCCCCCGGAGACGAGAAACTAAAACGGGGCAATGTGTTTATCGATTCGACTGAGATCTTTCTGCTGGAAAGTTACCCGGTGCAAGTGAAATTGCAGCTCATCGGGAACCTCCCCACGCCGTGCCACCAGTTGCGCGTAATTGTCTCCGAGCCTGATGAGCAAAACCGCATCCAGATTGAGGCATATTCCGTAACAGACCCAAATATTATATGCATCCAGGTCTTGGAGCCGTTCGATGTCCGAGTCTCGCTTGGAGACTTCACCGAGGGCGAATTTAGTATTTGGGTGAATGGGGAGCAGGTGGGAGAATTCAGC
>JBDRGC010000389.1:0-11467 GCA_043818215.1 Chloroflexota bacterium
GTCACTGCGAGCGTCTTTTTGCGAAGCAGTCTCCCTCTCCGCAGCATAGGATTGCCGCACTGCGCTACGCTTCGTTCGCAATGACATCACTTACTTCTTTACCACGGCCAAAATGTTTATGTGGACATACAAAGGCCAAAATTTATGTATGATGTAGCGATTGTATCCGCCGTTCGCACACCGATTGGAAATTTTGGCGGCGCTTTGAAAGATATTTCTGCCGCCCAATTAGGGGAAATCGTTGCCCGTGAAGCCATCATCCGGGCCGGACTTACGCCCGATAATATCGATGAAGTTATCTTTGGTAGCGCCAGACAAGCTGGGAATGGTCCCAATATCGCCCGCCAAATTGCCTATCGCAGCCATGTTCCAGTCGAAAAAATTGCCTATACCGTCAACAAGGCTTGCGGTTCGGGATTGAAATCGATCACCTTGGGCGCACAATCTATTATGCTGGGCGAAAACCAAATCGTGCTGGCCGGTGGGGTGGAGCAAATGTCTCAAATCCCTTATTTGCTGATGAAGGCGCGTTGGGGTTACCGCCTTGGCGATGACACGTTGGTGGATTCAAATTATCGGGATGGATATTTTTGTCCGCTTGCGGATATGGTCATGGGCGAGACGGTGGATCGGCTGGCCGAGGAATATAAAATTTCTCGCCAAGAGCAAGATGAGTTTGCTGTAGACAGCAACCAAAAAACCTTGGCAGCCTGGGAGAAAGGCAGCTTCACCGATGAAGTTGTGTCGATTGAAGTTAAAGACCGCAAAACAGCGATCATTTTTGATCGAGACGAACGCCCGCGCGCCGATTCGACCGCGGAAAAACTAGCCAAGATGCGCACCGTTTTCAGGCCTGTGGAGAGAGGCGGCACAATCACGGCGGCCAATGCCAGCGGAATCACCGATGGCGCGGCGGCTGTCATCCTGATGCGGGCCGAAATTGCCAATGCTGAAGGGATCGAACCACTGGCCGTCATCAAGGGATTTGCCAGCGCAGGCGTTGAGCCTGCTCGCATGGGGTTGGGGCCTATTCCATCTACGCGGAAAGTCATGGTGCAAACTGGTACAACGCTCGATGATTTTGATCTGGTTGAATTGAACGAAGCTTTTGCGGCGCAAGTTCTGATTGTCGAAAAAGAGCTGGCTTGGGACCCAGCCCGCCGCAATGTCAATGGCGGCGCAGTCGCGCTGGGTCATCCGACGGGCTGCACAGGCGCGCGGATAGTGGTCACGCTGCTGCACGCCATGAAAAATCGGGATGCAGAACTTGGGCTGGCAACCTTGTGTATTAGCGGTGGTTTGGGTATGAGTATTGTGGTTCAACGATGAGCGATTACAAACACCCTCAAGGAAATATCTTCTACCGGCGCATGCAACAAAACCATCCGCTGATTGTCCACGGCGACGGTGTGTACCTTTATGATGCTGCGGGAAAGCGATACCTGGATGGTTCGGGCGGCGCGATCGTTGTTAACGTCGGGCATGGCGTCAAGAGCATTGCCGATGCCATTGCCAGGCAAGCCGGCCAAGCGGCCTATATTCACGGCAGTATGTTCACGAGTGAAGTGTTGGAGAAATACGCTGAAGCGCTGGGGGATATCGTGCCGCTACCCAATCCCAAATTTTATTTTCTGACCAGCGGCTCGGAGGCGGTCGAGGCGGCTATCAAGCTGGCGCGTCAAATTCATCTTGAACGCGGGGAAAATAAACGCTATATTACGATTTCGCGCTGGATGTCCTATCATGGTATAACCTTGGGTGCCTTGGCCGTTACCGGGAAAGAAAAAATGCGTGCGGCTTTCAAGCCCATGTTCAAAGACATGCCTCATATCCAGCCGCCTTTCTGCTATCGCTGTCCGTTTGGTTTGCAAAAAGACACCTGTCAGATAGCATGTGCTGACGTGCTCGAAGATGAAATTTTAAATCATGGCGCGGAAAATGTCAGCGCTTTTCTGGCCGAGCCGATCAGCGGCAACACTCTCGGCGCAGTCGTACCGCCTGATGGTTATTGGCCGCGAATTCGAGAGATTTGCGATCAATATGGCGTTCTGCTGATTGCGGATGAGATTATGACCGGGATGGGCCGCACAGGAAAATGGTTTGCTGTTGAGCACTGGAATTTGACTCCGGACATTATTACCATCGGTAAAGGTGCGGCAAGCGGATATTTCCCCCTGAGTATCGTGGCGACAAAAGGGGAATATGTAGCGTTGATTGCGCGGGGCAGCGGCAACTTCAATCACGGCGGTACATTCTCGCACCATGCCGTTGGCGGCGCAGCCGGTCTAGCAACTTTGGATTATTTAAAAGCCAATCAATTGGTCGAAAGAGCTGCTGAAAGCGGAAAATATATCCGCAAAATGTTTATAAAGAAATTGGGCAACCTTTCTTGCGTTGGTGACATTCGTGGTACAGGCATGATGTGGGGTGTTGAATTTGTGCAAGACAAATCTTCACAGCAGCCCTTTGATCCCCAATTTCATTTCTCTCAGAAAGTGACCGACGAAGCATTCGAGCGCGGCCTGATTATCTACCCAGAGAGCAGGTGCATCGATGGCATTGCCGGAGATCACTTTATGTTTGCCCCGCCTTTTATTATTACAGAAAGTCAAATTGAAGCAAGTTTAGAAATTATTTTGGATTCGATTGAAGCAGTTCAGTCCTCCACACTCCGCTCTACCCTCCACACTCCGCTCCACCCTCCACGCTCCGCTCCACGCATCACATTCCCATCTCGCCATCATTCTCATCGTCTCACACACAAGGATAGCTTATGAAAACCATCGACATACTCCTCACCAACGCCATCGTCCTCACAATGGATAAGGACTTCCACCAATACGAACCTGGCGCAGTAGCCGTGACCGGTGACAGCATTGTCGCCGTGGGGCCTGCGGAAGAGATAGCCCAAACGTACATCGCCAAAGAAATCATCGACTGCGGCGGGAAAGTGCTCATGCCCGGCCTGGTCAACGCTCACACTCACATGCCCATGACCCTGCTGCGCGGCCTGGCCGACGACCTGCGCCTGGACGTATGGCTGATGGGCTATATGATGCCCGTTGAGCGGGAGTTCGTCTCGCCGGAGTTCGTGCGGCTGGGCACCCAATTGGCCTGCATCGAGTCGATTCGCTCGGGAGTGACCTGTCTGGCCGATATGTATTACTTCGAAAAAGATGTCGCCAAGGCCACCGCTGAGGCCGGCCTGCGGGCTATTTGTTCACAAACCGTGCTCAAATTCCCATCGCCAGATGCTCAATCCTACGAGGAAGCCCTGGAAGCGGCGCGCGTCTTCATCCAAGAATGGAAAGGCCACCCCCTCATCGTACCGTCGGTGGCCCCTCACGCCCCCTACACCTGCACCGAAGACATCTTGCAGGCCTCGGCAGCCCTGGCGGCAGAGTTCGATGTGCCCTTGCACATCCACATCTCTGAAACCGCAGTGGAGGTGGAGAATTCTCAAAAAGAACACGACATGTCTGTGGTCTCATATATCAAACAGCAAAATCTATTCGATGCCAAAGTGATCGCGGCCCATTGCGTCCACGTGGACGAGAGCGAAATGCACACCCTGCAAAAGCACGGGGCGGGCGTGGCACACAATCCAACCTCCAATCTGAAGCTAGGATCCGGGGTGGCGCCGGTCACCAAAATGGTCAATCTCGGCTTGGCCGTAGGCATCGGTACCGATGGGCCGGCGTCCAATAACAATTTAGATATGTTCGAGGAAATCCGACTGACGGCGCTGTTGGCTAAAGGGAGCACCGGCGACCCGACGGTCATCCCGGCCAGAACCGCTCTGGCGATGGCGACCCGCATTGGCGCGCAGGCCCTGCATTTAGGTGACATCACCGGGAGTCTCGAACCCGGCAAGCGGGCTGATATGATTCTAGTGGAAATTTCGCCGCTCCACAACGCTCCCCGCTTCCGCCGCGACCCCGGAGGCATCTACGCCCAATTGGTGTATGCAGCGAAATCCACCGATGTAAGCAGCGTGATGGTCAACGGTCAATGGCTGATGCGCGACCGTCGGCTGCTCACTCTCGACGAAGAAGCCCTTCTTGGCTATGCGCATATTTACGCCCAGAAAATCGACGCCTTCCTGATCAAGCGGGAACAATCGGTGCTCTCCAAACTGGTCGCTATCGGCGGCGCTATGCAGCAAGAGAGTTTCGAGGTGCAGGCCAAAGTGCGCATCCCAGACCCTGCATCTGTAATAGCCGCCCTGCAGAAACCCGATATCGATATCTTGTATCACCGCCACTACCACGAATACGACACCTACTTCCAATTCGAGGACCCCCAACAGGGCCAATTACGCTACCGCGAGGACGAATACATTGACGAAAGTGGACAGGTAGACAACGTGCGCTACCGGCTGACTCTGGTCGGACAGGCCCGCGAGCGGCATTTCCCCAACGGGGTTCTCCTCTCGCGCAGTCGTTACCTGGCTCAAGCAGTCCACAGCCTGCGTTTCTACCGCGAATACTTCAAGCCCAGCGGGGAAACCTTCGTGGAAAAAGACCGCCTGCGCTGGCGGATCATTTTCAGGGGCACCGAGTTCTATATCAACCTCGATCGATTAGACCAACCTAAACTGGGGACATTTCTCGAAATCAAAAGCCGCACCTGGAGCCGCCAAGACGCGGAAAACAAAGCCGGAATGAGTGAAGCGTTGATGGAGTATTTGGGCGCATCTTCCGACGAGACGGTCACGCAGGGTTATGTGGAGTTTGCGGGAGGTTAGGGATTGGAGATTGGTAATTAGAGATTGAAGATTAGAGACTGTAGACTGTAGACTGTAGATTGGGAGCATCTCTAATCTCTAATCTCTAATCTCTAATCTCTAATCTCCAATCTCCAATCTCTAATTACCAATCCACCATGAAAATCGCAATTCTCGCTGATATTCACGCTAACTTTCCCGCTTTGGAGGCTGTTGCCGGGCATGTTGACAACTGGCAGCCCGATTTGGTCTTCGTGGCGGGAGATACTGTCAACCGCGGGCCGCGCTCGCTCGACTGCCTGTGTTTCGTGCAGGAGAGGCAGCAAACCGAGGGCTGGCAAGTCATCCGCGGCAATCACGAAGATTACATCATCTGCCGCTCCCGGCCCGATGACCCCCGCAGCGGGCCGCGCTTCGAGTTGTACCGTAACAGCTACTTCACCTACCAGCAACTCAACGAAGATGTATCCGATCTGCTCGCCATGCCCGAGCAACTCAGCCAGGATTTCGGCAAGGGAGGAGAACTCCGCGTGGTACACGCTTCGATGCGCGGCATTCGGATTGGCATCCACCGTAAAACCCGCGACGATGTGTTGAGCGAACTGATCGCGCCGCCCCCGGCTATATTCGCCACCGGGCACACCCATCAGCCACTCGTGCGCACGCTGAACGGGACTCTGGTGGTCAACGTCGGTTCGGTTGGCCTGCCATTCGATAGGGACACGCGCGCCGGGTACGCGCAGATCACCCGGCAAAACGGTCAATGGCAAGCTAAAATCGTGCGATTGCCTTATGATAAGTCCGAGGCCAGACGCGATTTCTACGAAACAGGATTCATGGAGGCCGGCGGGCCGCTCTCCGATTTGATTCTGATCGAAATGGAAACCGGAGTATCGCAGCTCTACCAATGGAACGCCCAATATGTAGACCCCGTTCGCAACGGAGAGATCACCATCGCAGAATCAGTGCGCAAATTTCTCGAACAACCTATTTCCCGGTTATATTGGTGATTGGAGATTGGAGATTGGAGATTGGAGATTGGAGATTGGAGATTGGAGATTGGAGATTGGTGATTGGAGATTGGAGATTATAGACTGCCCCCATGGACACACTGAATTTCGCCACTCAGATCGCCCGGCAAACCGGGAAACTGTTGCTCGCGCACTATCGCCGCTCCGGGATCCGCGCCAGCCTGAAAGCCGACCACACCGTAGTCACCGAGGCCGACCTGGCCGCTGATTGTCTGATCCGGCAGGCCATCCGTGAGCATTATCCCGATGATGGCTTGTTGAGCGAGGAGGAGGGAACTATCTACCCGGCGGGGAAAAGCGCGGTATGGATCGTGGACCCGCTGGACGGCACCACCAATTTCAGCCTGGGGATGCACTATTGGGGCATATCCATTGCCCGGCTGGTGGATGGGGAACCCGACACCGCCGCGCTTTACTTCCCTCTGCTGGATGAACTCTTCACCGCCTCACGAGGGGGAGGCGCATATCTGAATGGCAGCCGCCTTGAAGTCAAGCCCCCCGCCCCCGATCAGGCGAGTCAGCGAGTCAGCGAGTCAGCCAGTCGGCCAAACCCCGGTCAGGCGATGTTTGTCTTTTCGTGCTGCTCGCGCACACACGCAAATTACAAGGTCAGCATCCGCTACAAAACCCGCATCTTGGGATCGGCAGCTTACGGATTGTGTACCGTGGCGCGTGGCAGCGCAGTGCTGGCTTTCGAGGTGACGCCTAAGGTATGGGATTTCTGCGGGAGTTGGCTGGTGACGCGCGAGGCGGGAGGGGTGATTCGGGTTCTCGATGGGGGGACTCCCTTCCCGCTCATCCCAGGGACAGATTACGAGGGGATGAGTTATCCCATTTTAGCAGCAGCCACACCGGAGTTGTGGGCTGAGGGGCAGGGGAAGATTATACCAAAGACATAAAGGTGCGATGCACTCAAGTGCGACGCACATTAGCCGTTACCTGGCAGAGCTATTACAGGAACTGCACCTGTCCTATCATCTCTTCCTGAGTAAGCACCGCGTGCATCAGTACTAATAGTTCGACAATTTGTCTCATACTTAGCTTTTTGAGATGACAGTAGGCGATACCGGCGTGAGGTATGCCCCGACTATGCCAGCGCAAAAAATCATCATCGTGTGTTACGATGACACGGCGCTCGCGCCAGGCGTAAGCGATGTGGGCCGGGTCATCAGCGCCAAGCAAGCCAGCCTCGACTGTCGTCGTGACGTCGATATCCCGTCGGCGCAATGCCTCGGCAATAGCCGAGTTAACATGTTCATCGAGATGGAAGCGAAGGCTCTCAGCCACGTTCGGCCTGTTGTTTGCGATCCAGAGGGGATGCGGACAGATTTTGGAGACTCTCGGCAAAACTAAGGCCTGCCTCGATTTCGGAAGAAATTTCATCTCTGTGAGCATGGTAATAGGACAGAGCGGCATAAACCTGCGCCAATGTGAGATCATAATCGGCTGCTAATTGTCCTGGTGCGATCCCCATTTGCTCATGCCAGATGACGACATCCGACACGGTGATCCGTCTGCCGGCGATACGCGGTTTTCCGCTGCGAACCCCGGGTGTGGTTATGATCAGACCATCACCCTGCGTCCCGGTAATAGAATCTACGCCCACCAAAGCCGCTTTAGGTTTACCCCGGGATTCAATGACAATGATTTCATTACCGTAAGCAACCCGGTTCATCAATTCAGATAGATTGCTGCGAGCGGTGGCTACATTCACTGTTCCAACCATAATGGACACTCCTGTCTATATCAACTGTTTTGTACATTGTAACAGAGAGAATCAGGCCTAACAAGACGTTGAGACAAAAGTCGCACTTGATTAGACGGCAGACAGCAGATGGCGGATGGCGGATGGCGGACAGTAGACAGCGGACGGCAGACAGCAGATGGCGGACGGCAGACAGCAGACGGCGGACGGCAGACGGCGGTCAGCGGTCGGTGGTCGGCTACCAGTAAAGGAGAACACAATGCGCACAAAACCATTCATTCTCGATCTTAGCTTACCAGAACTCACCGCCACTCTGCGATCCTGGGGAGAACCTGCCTACAGGGGCAGGCAAATATGGCAGGGCGTTTACAAAAGTCTGTGGAGCCAGCCGGAGGAATTCACTAACCTTTCGCTCTCTCTGCGGGCCAAATTGGCAAAGCATTTGGCGTTCAGCCATTTACAGCCGGTCACAGTCTCTAACTCCACCGATGGGGAGACCCAGAAAACGCTCTTCCGTTTGCCCGATGGACATCCCATCGAGACTGTGCGGATGCGCTACGCCAAACGGCGCACTTTATGCATCTCTACGCAGGCAGGCTGCGCTATGGGCTGCACATTCTGCGCCACCGGCCAAATGGGACTACGCCGCAATTTGAGCAGCGGAGAAATTGTCGAGCAGGTTTTGTTTTACGCCCGCCAATTGGCTGCCCAGGGGGAGCGCGTCACCAATGTGGTGGTCATGGGGATGGGTGAACCATTCCACAATTACGAGGCCACAATGGCTGCCATCGACCAGCTCACCGACCCAAACGGGATGAAATTAGGGGCGCGCCGGTTCACCATCTCTACTGTGGGGCTGATTCCCGCCATCCAGCGATTCGCGTCCGAGCGCAGGCAGGTAAATTTGGCAGTATCGCTCCACGCTGCTGATGACGATCTGCGCTCCGCGATGATCCCGATCAACAGAAAATATCCAATTGGGGAATTGATGTCAGCTCTCCGGGATTACACAGAGGCCACAAGACGGCAAATCACCTTCGAGTGGGCACTGATCCGGGATGTCAACGACACGCCGGAACAGACCCGCAAGCTGGCTGCCATCCTCCGGGGGATGTTAGCGCACGTCAACGTGATACCGCTGAATCCCACCCCGGGATTCGATGGTCAGGCCACCAGCATCGAACGGGCAAAGAGATTCCAGGCAGAATTGGTAAACAACGGCATTGCCTGCAGTATCCGCACCCGCCGGGGGATCGACATCCAGGCCGGATGCGGGCAACTCGCCAGCGGGGATAAACTCTGATAAAGGGGCGAAAATTCTTGTTGTAGGCCCGCAATAAAAAGAACCCCGGTTTCCCGAAGACTGCGAAGCGTCTTGTAAAGAAACCGGGGTTCTTAATTTGGCGTGGATTCGTTTAGGCGGTTTTGGCTTTTTCGATCACGGTGGTGAAGGCCTGCGGATCGCGTACCGCCAGGTCGGCCAGCATCTTGCGGTTGATGACAATGTTGGCCTGCTTCAGACGGTAGATCAGGCGGCTGTAGGTGATGCCGTTGAGACGAGCCGCGGCATTGATACGAGTAATCCACAGGCGGCGCAGGTCGCGTCTGCGGACGCGGCGGTCGCGGTATGAATACCAAAGGCTTTTCATCATGGCTTCATTAGCGCGCCGGTAAGTACGGCTGCGAGCGCCAAATTGACCTTTGGTTAGTTTGAGAACTTTCTTATGTCGCCTTCGGCGAGTATAACCTGTTTTTACACGAGCCATTCATTCACTCTCCTGCGAACCCCTGGGCGCCGGTAACTCTCGGGTTACCTGTTGCCTACACCCAACGGCCGCACTAATAGGGTTGATTAGGATTTGCCACTACGAGCGTTGGGGTTAGCCTTGTACTTGCTCATATAGGGGGCCAGACGGCGAATGCGTTTTTGGAAACCTGCTCCCTCGACGGGAATCATATCGGTAAACTGTGCTTTCGTCCGCTTGGATGTACGGCGGCGCAGGTGGCTCTTGCCGCCTTTGGTGCGCACCAGTTTCCCTGAACCAGTCAGGCGGAAACGTTTCGCAGTTGCTTTATGGGTTTTGAGCTTATATTTTCCGGTTTTCTTTTTCCGAGCCACAAGTACACTCCTCTCATAAAAATACCGCGGTTTAGAGCGACCTCAAATATCACCCTTGTTTTATCCGCGGAGAATCAACTAGTCGAACGCTGGTGAGAGCCTAAATAGCTTTACTCACTTTGGGCCTTTGGCTGGAGCCAATATCATCAACATAGTTCGGCCCTCTCTGGAAGGGGCGTGTTCGATTTCGCCTACATCACCCAATTCTTCAGCGATGTCTCTGAGATCTTCCAATGCGATTTCCGGATAATGGATCTCTCGTCCCCGGAAACGAATACGCACTTTGACTTTCTTTCCTTCTGTGAGCCAGCGGTGAGCATCGCGCACTTTGAATGAACGGTGATGCCCACTCGTTTTTGGTCGCAGACGGATCTCTTTGACCTCGACCTTGGTTTGTGCTCTGCGAGCCTCGCGCTCCTTTTTCTTGCGCTCGTAGATATACTTACCTATATCCATTACCCGGCACACTGGTGGATTGGCGTTAGGTGCCACCTCAACCAAATCCAGGCCAGCTTCTTGCGCAGCGCGGCGGGCTTCTTGGATAGGGATTACTCCTTTGTTTTCGCCATCTGCCCCAATCAAGCGAACTTGACGGGCGCGAATGCCTTCGTTAGCACGAAAATGTGAAGCGCTTATGCTTTTCTCCTCTCCTCATTACTGGAAGAAAACAACGTGTTTGAGACGATACAAAATAACTTATATTGGCGGTTTAACGGTCAGCATAATACCACGAACAGGTGTGAGTCGTCAACGCTCCGCGCGAGCGCGAGTATATCGCGAAAGTGTCGGTGACCAATTGCTAGTTTATTTGAGCCATCACTGCTTCAACGCCGTCCACGGCGGGTTTGTTAGCCCCAGTTGCGCCGGGGACGGCGCTGTGAGCGAGAGACTGACCGACACTTTTGCGATATACCCCGTGAGTGCCTTTAGGAAATTTTTTTTGCTTTCTTGTCGATGTGTTTGATTAATCGCTCTTTGGGATTTGCCAGGGAAGAGGTACTCTGTATGTATATTTTTTGCTTGCGTTCTGCCCTAAAATCCACTACAATCTAAGCAGCCCCCCCCAAAGTTTGGGGAGGGACGGCTCCCCCAGACTTGTCCTGCGAAGACCTCGACCGCGAAGTCCCCGAAGGGGGAAGGTAGTAAGGGAGCCTGCCGAAGGGATTAGGAGCCGGGGGCGTTCCCCTGATTTTTAAGACGATACGAAAAAAGCAATACGAGGACAATCGCCATGAAACAAGACCGCTTTTTATTAGTAATACTGGGAGTAATCGGCCTGCTGATCGTGCTGGCTGTTGTGCTGTTCTTCGCCCGGCAAGGCCCGCAAGAGTATGGCCCAGAAGATACCCCGGAGGGCGTCCTGCGGAATTATGTGCTGGCTCTGCAAAATGAAGATTATGCGCGGGCTTACAAGTACCTGCAAGACGCCGAAGGAAAGCCAGATTTCACTCAATTCCGCCAAAGGTTTTTGGCAATGGATATGAGTCGTGAGCGTACATCCGTACAGATCGGCGAAGTTGACCAGGCTGATGACGAGGCAGTCGTGGGGTTGATTATCACTTATGGGGGGAATCAACCTTTTACTAGCAACTGGAGTGAAAATGACGCGGCTTTAGTGACGCGGCAAGATGGGGAATGGAAACTGACGTATATGCCTTATCCCTATTGGGATTGGGACTGGTATTCGGAGTAGTTGCCCCGTGAAGCGTGAAACGTGAATCGTGATCCCGTAAGAACACACCTGCACTCACCTGCACTCCTGTAAGAACTTCGGGACGATGTGCGTTCCGACGGAAGTGCGCAGTGCCTGCTAGGTATGCGTTCCGGTGCAAGTGTAGTGACGATGTGCGTGATGCAAAAGTGCGTCGCACCTTGTTTCCAAGAAA
>JBDRGC010000390.1:0-4329 GCA_043818215.1 Chloroflexota bacterium
ATCCGCGCTCCTATGTCGAATCAAGGCTATGGGTTTCCTGGTTAAACTGGATACCAACGGCAGCAAATCGAACGTCCTGCAAGACCTTCTAAAAAATAACCTGGTAGATTACATCGCAATGGACATAAAAGCACCGCTGCATATGTATAACCGCCTAAGCGGTGTGCGTGCATCGATCAGCCAAATCATAGAGAGCATTGCATTGATTTCCCAGAGCGGTATTGCCCATGAATTCCGTACAACCGTAGTAAAATTCCTGCTGTCGGCAAAGGACGTCCGGGTCATACAGAAACTTGTTCCATCCGGATCGACACATCATCTGCAGAAATTCTGTCCGGAGCACGCCTTTGATCCGGCACTTCGGAAATACACGAACATCTATTCAGGAGATTTACCGTTATGAGCATCAGGCCCGATACATGGATTACAAAAATGGCCAGGGAACACCATATGATTGAGCCTTTTGTGGGAGATCAGGTCCGTAGTGTAGATGGCCGATCAGTAGTTTCGTTTGGAATCTCGTCTTTTGGTTACGATATACGGGTATCCAACAAGTTTCGCATCTTTACCAATGTTTACGGAACGGTCATCGACCCAAAGAACTTCGATCCCAAGGGACTCGTGAAGGTCAATAGCGATACTTGTCTCATACCACCGAATAGTTTTGCTCTGGCGTTGAGCGTCGAGTGGTTCCGCATTCCTAACAATGTAATGACCATTTGTGTTGGCAAGTCTACTTATGCCCGCTGCGGAATTATCGTAAACGTCACACCATTTGAACCGGGCTGGGAAGGTAAGGCAGTATTGGAAATCTCGAACACTACGCCGCTGCCGGCAAAAGTCTACGCAGGTGAAGGTATGGCCCAGGTGCTGTTTTTCGAAAGTGATATACCGTGCAAAGTTTCCTACGCCGACCGTAAGGGGAAATATCAAAACCAGAACGACATAACTCTTCCGAAAACTTGATGCTAAACGAGCTTGAAACACAGAATTCTACGAAAGGACTATCATGAAAGAAGAGGCAGAATCGCTATTCAGAATGCTTAGGGCGGAAAAAATGAGTATACCGTTGGGGCGGGACGAAAGAGACCAGGATTACAATCACGAGTTGTACAACTGCCGAACACCAAGAGAATATCATCCAAGTCTGAATGCTCCGGCGGTACAATCAAGTGAATATATAGCAGACACTAACTGGGAATCACACGGTATTCCGCATTCAGACAATCCGCGAGTATTTCGTCCGTTTCCTGATACCGAACCGGAGGAACAAATCATCAGCTACGAACAATCAAAAACAATGAGCGAGTTCTTCCTCAAGGCCATGGAGGTTCAGTATCAGCCGTTTGAAGATGGCCACGAAGTGCCGTCTTTGGCTGACATATGGCATGAGCATCTTGCGGAAACTGCCGGTCTGAATCAGGGACAATCGAGTGAGCTGGCTGACATATCGGATTCCGTTAAAGAGGTTGAATCCACACCTGACATCCGGAGCATGCATAGCATCCCTGACATTGGAGACTTGAACGAAGCGCTTGTCCAGATGCGCGAAGTGTTCGCAGAAGACCACCCGGACATCGTCCGCTTGTCAACGGCTGTTCGTGTGCTTGGGACTATACCAGAGTCGGCTCGACATGCTGCCGATGTGATAACTGATGAGATCAACCAAGCTATCGATCAAGTGACAGAGCGAATAACAAGAGAAATGGAACCTGATCCTTCCCCGCTGCAAAACGATCCGTACGCGATAGCTCAGAGTACCTTTGACCAACAGATGCAGTACATGGCCAATCCCCTTATGATGCCTGGGACGATGTTACGCCCTGCCCCAGGGCTATGAGCTATTGGTTGCTGGGGAGATTGCACCTCTTAGTGAGTCTGAGGCTGCCGTATTAGCGAAAGAGTCAAGAGTATCTGCGAGGTGGTGGCGCTGAGGATTGAGGAAGCAATGCATTTCTTACGGCCAGCAAATCCATGAGAGAGCAACGGATCTCCGTTGCTCTTTTTAGTCGCATTATTAAGCCAAAAATCAAGCCTCAATTACGACACTTTGCTACCGCAATCGCTACAATAATTTGCACTGCCAATCAACCGGTGGTCACACACAGGGCATCTTCTGACAAAACTCATTATCTTACTGCCGCCTGTTTTATTCGGGGCAACTAATAATATGAGCAGGGCAACAATTATCGTGACGGCCGTGCCGGTGAGGTAATTATTTTTAATGGTTTGTGCGAATTGTAAGACACCACTATTCGCCAGCCAATTAGCAACTACAACAACATTGGCCATCAGAAAGATACAGCCTATAAGGCCCAGCAAAATTATTTTTCGCAAACCAAGAGTCATAAATCTGTCCTCCAAAAATTTAAGTAATCCTTTTATGTTTTATACCAACGAACTACTATAGCGCGATGTGTAGTTCCAGCGCAAGAGGAAATTTGAATTATTTTAGCGGAACTAATGTAAGTGGTGTACTTCAGCGCATTTAGAGAAAACATTTTTTTCAAAAACTGGTCGTTGAACGAGGAGATTTACTGTTTTTATTCTCTTCTTAGCATTCGCGGGATTTGTGTTGCCTATCGTGACCACATGTGTGAACAGAGTGTGGTCAAAAAAGTTTTCGTTCAGGTTGAATTCTATATCAACTAAACCTGATGCACATAAGCTTTGTAAATAAACAAACACGAATTTTTGAGCAAGGCACGTATAATCTTTGTATCTGTATAGCGCGTCGATGGGTCAGTTGGAAGGCGCGGGTAAGAGTTGCTGGATGAGGCAAGGACGTTGGCCGGCTGGTAAACAAATGATGCGGGACAGAAGCGACAGGGTGTCCAACGCACGTTTGGCCAAGGTGGCAAAGACACTGCCAAGAACCTCTTGGGCGTGTCCACCCGCGGGTGTTCGATTGCCGCCGAATACCTTGCGGTTGACCACCAGAGGACGAACGGCCTGTTCGGCGGGCCAGTTGGTCGCCTCGATGTCCGGATTGTAAAGAAACGTCAGGATCTGATCGCTATGTCCAGCCAAGTGCTTTTGAAACTTGCGATTGCCGTGATGCGAGAGGTTCCATTCCAACAGGCGGTCCAGCCGCTTCTCCAATCGGCCGCGTACCACGGCCAGCCCGTGCGGACTGATGACGCCGCTGTCTCGCCGATCCCGAAGAGCCAACGCATCGCTCAGGAACGCCCTGACCTTCCGTGGGAATCGAACCGCTCCGCGAGTGGCTCGCTCCAGCAACTGTTCAGCTCGCCGCAGCAAGTGTTCGAGACACTGTTGGTGGGTGGCCTCCTTGAAGAAATCATAAGGGGACCAGCCATCGTGAATCATCCGGCCGTCGTAGTCCGCTCCCAGAATCTCCTCGGGCACATCATGGCCCCGGCTGGGACGAATCACACAGAGCGTGGCGGTCGGCGTCACGAACACCCACAGCCACTGCAACCAGCCGGCGATCTTCCAGCCCGTTTCGTCCGGATAGACAATGTCGCTACGCCGGACGATCTGCCGGATCGCCTCATAGGCGGGTTCATGGCGTTCGGCGACCCGAAGAACCACCTGGGCGGCTCCGCCCCGGCTTACCGAGATCCCGAAGGCCTCGTCCAACAGGCCCTGGATATCACCGTAACTGAGCCCGTACTTGTCCTTCATTATGGCAATCAGGGCTTGCAGATCAGGGCCCAACTGCGATGCGGCGGCCCCGGTGGCATTCGACGTTTGCAGAGGATGTCGCGGCTGCAGGCGTCGGCCGCAGCGGCGACATCGGCCCACGTGGATGTCGAACCGACGCACAATGGGCTGGCGAGGGATCTCAACTTGGAATTGTTGGTCGAGTTGGTCTTCTTCGGCCTGCCCGCCGCACTCGGGGCATTGCTCGGGCAACGGCACGTCGATGATCTCGTCGGGCTTTTGTTCGGGAAGCGGGCGATGGGCCTTGGGCCCGTACGGGTCGCCCGGCTTGCGGCCCGGCGCCTTCGGGTCCTGCTTGGGCGTTCCCTTGGAGAACGGAGCGGCTTGACGTTTGCCTGTCCGCTGGGCCTGTTCCAGCAACGTGGTCAGCTTCAGCACCTGGGCCTCCAGGGTATCCACGCGGATGCGGAGTTGCCGATTCTCTTCCCGCAGTTGCCGGTTTTCCTCCCGGAGCCGCCGGTTCTCGTCAAACAGGTTCTGGTACGTCGGCTGGGCCATAGCAACCACTCACATGGCTCGTTGGATCGCGACTTTCGCAAACGGCAACACAAAATAGTTCGGCAAGCAGGGCCGATAAAGATGAGCTTTTTACGGAAAAGTGCTTGACTCATCTGGGGGGTAGAATAGAATGATAGGCAGATG
>JBDRGC010000391.1:0-12131 GCA_043818215.1 Chloroflexota bacterium
CGTTGCAGTTCGGGTCTCTAGGGCAGACTCGTGGTGCAACGCATCCTTGGGGATGCAACGCACCACTAACATTATTGATCAACTACAAATCATCGTTGTTGGGGGACAACTCCATTAACAATATGCCCTGCTTGCTGCAAAGCCATCTGAGATGCTGCGAGCTTATTTCCTTTGACCAGTAAATAATCAGTATCGAAAGTGGAGATGGCGAAGATGCTAACCCCCGCGTCTGCCAAAACGGTCGCCAACTCCGCTAGAACGCCCACCAGCGAGAAGTCAAGCGGGCCGTGTACTTTTAGAGCGCGCCAGCCGCGCTCGGTACGGATACCCTCCGGGAGGTTAGCATCATCACATACCACAGATAGCTCGTCGGCGGTGCGCACCAGGGCAAACAGGTTCTCCCCCCGCGCCCACGGAGGAAAGGGCGCATCGGCAGGGAGTTGACAAATGGCGAGATGATCGGGGAGGAGGGTAAGGGTAAAATTCATAAAAAATCGACCACGGACCGCTGACAGCTGACCCTTCAGTACGCTCAAGGTTTCGGCTCAAGACAGGCTGTGGGGTGCGGTCAGCAGTCAGCGGTCGGCAGTCAGCAGTTGGTGGTCTTTCGCTCAAGGGTTATCGTATCCTAATGAAGCAACGTATTTCTCAAGCTTGCGCCATGTCGCCTTATAGGACTTGACCGCATGACTGGAATCGCTTACCTTGCGTTCGAATTCGCTTATAAACGCGGGGCCGCCCAGAAAAATAGTGGGGGTGAAGGTGTCTTGGAAATCGTAGCCATGGCTGCATTCGAACGAACCGATACACCAACAATTGCTCTCATGCTTGCGCATCGTTTTCCGGGTTAGCCCAGTGGCATCCAGATGGTCGAGAAACTGAAACAGGAACGTTCCCAACTGCCGGGCGAACTCATGCGAGGCTTCATCCCAATACCATTCCTGGATGTATTCTTCCAATTCGTGAGGATCAACACCCTGGGGTGTGTCCGGCGAATACAGCCTATCTTCCGCTGTTGGCTTCGTCCCGGCTGGAAAGCGCAGCATGATTTGCTGCCCGGCGTGTACACCAGGCAGGTCATAAGTTGCCTGGACGGGTCGCGGCAGGCTGCCCGTGGTGCGCAGATGTTGGGACACAAAGCCGGGGATCACGCGCAACGCAGCCGCCAACCTGTACAATTCAGAAGCGGCGGGAAGCCCTCCCAAATTATCATCACCCGAAGTTGGTTTGAAAACCACGGGATAGGCTTTTTCCCCAGCCACGGGCCAGGCATACTTTTCGCTGGCATCCAGATCGGCGAACGACATGGCAGTGGCTTCCTCCAACACCAGGCTCAACCAGGTAAGCGGGCGGCGGGTGGAGCGTGCGAACAGCACATCCAGATCAGCGAGCGATTCGTACAGCGACAGCCCAAAAAATTCGCCACCGCCCCCCAATACCAGGGCGAAGCGCGCCTGCCCTTCGGGTGGGTAATGCACTTCGATCGCCATCCAATTTTCCAGCCAACGCCAGGGTTTCTGGCGGTAGTAATCGGCAGCCGCTGCAAAGAGTTCGGCCACCAGCGGCACGGTGGCGCCAGAGATGCTCAATAATCCCGGAATCGGTTTGCGCCTGGTCATATTGTATTCCATCTCAAGCAAAGTAGCATTGATCTGTGGCAAAGAGGCACGCTGTCCACAGTGAATGTCCAACTCTGCCAGACGCGGCGCGATGGCTCGTACCAATTCAGCATCATCTATCAGGATGTGCGTTGGCCGTTTACGCCGCCACAGGGTCAAGAAGGTACCTTGCATCGTTTTGAATAGGATGTCTAGGACAGCCTCGGGCGTGGGGCGCTCATCTGAGGTGTTCGTTTGGAGGATTAGCTCAGTATTCTGATCAATCACCAGCACGACAAAGGGGCGGTAGGGAGGCTGTTTTTTGGGCATGATCCAGAAAGGGGCGCGGCGAACGGTACACAGCCAAGTGGCATCGCTCTGGCGTACTTTGCGAAGTTTGTTCAACAGGTTGGATGTCATTCGATTGTTCCTGATTGTTATTGATGTTTAGATAATGTTTTTGATTCTGCTTACTCGGTTGTCATTGCGAGGAGGCACAACGAAGCAATCTTTCCCAAGTAAGCGAGAGATTGCTTCGCACAGAACGCTCGCAATGACACGCTGAGTCAAAAACTCTTTTGATAAGTCTATTTAACCGAGGGTCCGAGATGCTGATTTCGCCCGTTATTGTACCCGCGTCGAGGCGCGCCTGCAATGCTGTCTCGGTTATGTAGACTTCAGCAATTCCAGATTTGGCTGGCAAAGCATCTTGCAACTGAGTAATGGATGCGTCCGCGCAGCCCTCCGCTGCCCACCCTCCGCTGCCCAACCCGGCAACGGATTATAGCGGATTAGCGGATTAGCCCGCGCAGACCGCAGCCCCTCCGCTAACACCTGTACCTTATGGGTATCCGCTACACTCTGCTGCCTAATTGGGGTGGTAACCACCACAGATTCTAGAGGAGTGTCCCCGCGACGATTTTATCCCGCCCGATGAAATCACCTCCGCCGGTATCCACATCGCCTTCGGTGTATGCGCCGCCGCCTGTATCAATTTGATGGATTTCTTCCATGCCTGCCTCTCGATATCGCGCCAAAATCAGTTCTGTCCAGCATCCAATCTATCCGGCCTCCGCTTTCATCTTCTCGGCCACTTTCTTGGCGGCCATCCCAAACCCCGCCACTGGATTGCCAATACTCGCAAGCACCACATCGAGTATATCCGGCGCCATGCGCTTGATATTGCGCAAGTGGCGGGAAATGTGACTCTCGTCCGCATCCTGGCCTTTCTCGTCTTCCTTTTGCAATTCCTTGACATCGGATTTCAAGTCTTCTTTGTCAAGCGGATCGAGAGAGGGATGGGCCTCGATTTCAGTGAGAATCTGCTGGATGTAGTCACCCTGCAGCGTGACGGTTGAGCCGACCACGTTGTGATCCCCGGTGACGATGGTGCTGCCACTGACGTTGCCGCCGATGGCGATACCCCGCTCCCCCGTAGTGACCACCTTGTCCCGCCCGACGAAGTCGCCGCTGCCGGTGTTGACGTTCCCGCCGATGTAAGCTCCGCCGCCGGTGTTGACCTGAGTACGAGAGGCAGACGCTTTCTCTTTGGGTTTTGGAGTCGGCTTGGGTTTCCTAAAACATCCAATCCACCACTGTTGAGCCCGTCGCTTTCTCTGTGGGTTTTGGAGTCGGCTTGGGGGGTGGCATGTGTTTACCGGGTACCCCGCGCCGGCCTGGAGCCTCACCACGAATACCAGCCACAAGGCAGTGAAAGGCTTCTTCGTCATCCAGCCCATTGCGGAAGTCCACCCAAGTCAGGCGTTGTAGGAAAGATGGAATATCATCATCTTCGGGCATGGTGGTGCCCGGCAGCAGGACGGGGATGACGCGCCGGCTGCGGTTGCCGACCCGCGTGGTGAGGGCATTGCGCAGTTCTTCGTTATGCCAGCCGCTGATGCCCGCCGGGCCGAGAAAGACTGCCACAGTGCGGGAAGCTTCCAGGGCATTCTCCAGGTCTTCCTGCCAGGGGTCGCCGGGGACGAGATTCCAGATATCGAGGAAGACGTTTAATTTTGCTTCGTCTTCCAGTTTGGTCGCCAGCCATTTCACAGCCGGTTTGTCTTTGCTGTTGTGGGATAGAAAGACGTCGTATTGGTGTTCACTCATCGCGTTTCACTCCGAATATGTCTGCCGATTTTGCTATTTCTCAGTAACCGACGCACCGTAGGCAAGTATGGAAACCTGCCCTACTTCTCAGCCTTGATGCGCTCCAGGAGTTCAAGCCACAGCGTATTGATGCCTTTTTCCTCAGCCCAGCGCCGGATGTAGCCCTTGTCCAATTCGTCTTCCAGCGTGAGGACGATGGAGGTAATGTCGCGCAGGTGTTTGGTCTGCTGGCTCAGGCTGTAATACCACAATTTATACACTATCAGGTCTTCGGGCGAATGCAGGTAGACTTCCCCCAGATCAGGACCAAGATCAACCAGCTTGCGGCGGCGGAAGGCCTCTTCCCGCAGGGCGTCGCCCGACCGCAACAGGTAGATATCGGCTTTATAGCCGCTGTGCATGTGAATAGGATTGAGGGGAATATCAGCCCGGTCGTCCAGCAAGCGATTCAGGATGATATCCACGGGCACGAGCATATCTCTGGCTGCCAATTCTTCTGACAGTTGATTTACCGCTTCGATGGGCACATGAACGACAACATCCAAATCTCGGGTGGCGCGCGGCTCGCCCCAGGCCCAGGCAGCCACGGCGCCCCCGATCATGTAGGGAATATCAGCAGCTTCCAGAGCCGCGAGCACCAGCTTGATAAAATCTCGATATGCCAACATTTCTTCAGGCATGAATAACCTCGCGTTGATTTCTGCGGTAGGCAACAACCTGGTTAGCCAGATCCGTTATAGAAAATCCTTGTTGAACACGTTCCCACGGCTGAAGCTGGCGGGTGATGGCAACTTGATCGGCATTCACCTCAGCGGCAGCGCCTCCGATAATGCGCCTCAACACCGGGTCGATATTGGCCTGACCGCGCAGATAATATCCTGTCCTGTCATTGCTGCGACTGTAAGCCAGTACGTACCCGGCGGTATGAAAGGCTTGCTTGACTACGCGCATATCCCGGTAGAAGGTATCCTCCCAGGCGGATTCGCCAAAGCAGCCTTTTCTCAGAGCAGCTTCCACACGGGCGATCAGGCCAGCCCGCGTCAGGTAGCGTTCGCCCCATAGAATTTCGAGCAGGTGTTTTCGCCGCGCCGTGACCGTGTCACGCTTGACGGCGTCTTGCAATATGACTTTCTGTGTTTCGAGTGGTAGATTATCCATAGTTTGATTGTAGATGAGTAAACCAGATATGTCAATCAGGTTTCATTAGACTTGTTGCTAAATAATAAAAGTAAGCTTTTGGACACGGATTCCGCGGATTTACACGGATTTCTCTTTGTTTTTTGATAAAAACATCCGTAGCATAGTGCCCGAAGGGTGGGGTGGTGAAAATTGGCTCTTTGCTATCATGGACTGGTCCCGTTTTTGTTCCTGATTAGCATTCGATGTAATTGAGTGCTAATCAGGAGTTGCGTTCTCAGGGAAGCAAAATAGGTCTGATTCCAGATTTGTTCCCCCGAAAACATCCTTTCAACCGTTTCCATGGTAGTAATGCCATCATCTTGTCGATGAAATGCCTTTTTGAACCGCCGTATCAAGAATACGTATCTGTCGGTTCAGGATTCAAGGGGACAAAACTGGAATCAACTCTTTTCTATAATTTGAGCAATTTTCACCACCCCACCCGAAGGGTAAATCCGTATAAACACCTGCACTCCCGAAGGACATCGGGACGATGTGCGTGCGGCGCAAGTGTCCGTGTTCAATTTCTAGTTTCGCTTATTCAGCAACAAGTCTATTGAGTATTTTGACGATTCGCCTGGAGTAATGACAAGGGTATGTCATCGTCTTCGGGCATGGTGGTGCCCGGCAGCAGTACGGGGATGATGCGCCGGCTGCGGTCGCTGACTCGCGTGGTGAGGGCATTGCGCAGTTCTTCGTTGTGCCAGCCACTGATCCCTGCTGGGCCGAGGAAGATGGCCACGGTGCGGGAGGCTTCCAGGGCATTCTCCAGGTCTTCCTGCCAGGGGGCGCCGGGGACGAGATTCCAGATGTCGAGGAAGACGTTTAATTTTGCTTCGTTTTCCAGTTTGGTCGCCAGCCATTTCACGGCTGGTTTGTCTTTGCTGTTGTGGAATAGAAAGACATCGAATTGGTAATCTGGGATTGGTTTTCTCCTTGTGCGTAATATTTTGCTCTTGCCGCCATCCCCGGCGGCGAGGACGCCGCCTTGAGCGGAGGGATGAGTAGCCCAAACCCATTTTTGGCGATTCGCCTGGGGGGATTCCCCCTCGCGAAGCACCCTTGCAGTGCAACGGAAAGGGCAGACCCTCCTTAGGATTCAGAACTCAGCTTTCAGAATCCAGAAATCAGAAATCAGAATCCAGAATCCGCCACCCCAAAGGGGCCCTACGTAGGGGACATTACAATCCGAAAACCGAGGCCATCGTACCTAAGATCGGTATCGAGCCTGAAACGGTAGGCACAGCGCGCATTCCCAAGATTGAGTATCCAGGAGCCGCCCCGCACCACGCGAGAACCACTCGCTTCCGGATCGTTACGGCCATGTTCAAGATAATAAGGATAATCTTTCTTCAAACTCCGCGACCACTCCCAAACATTACCGCTCATATCCATCAAGCTATTCGGGGTGGCTCCTTGCGTATACATCCCCACCGGGCTTGGGTGGCCGAGACCGCTAGAACCGATATTGGCTTTTTCTTCATCCCAATCCCCATTTCCCCAAGGATAGCGCCGGGTATCCCCATAACGGGAGGCCTTCTCCCATTCGGCTTCGGTGGGCAGGCGCACAATCAACCTTCCCTCGGCCAGACCTTGCCAGAATCTGGACTCAGCATCGCCAGGTAGGCCGCGAACTGACTGTTGACGGATGATCACTGACAGCTTTTCGGTGAGCCATTGGCAATAAGCGCGGGCATCATGCCAACTCACATAGCGTACCGGCCAATTGGGGTTTTCAGTGATGCTGCGCTGGTCCGCAGTTTTGTGACCGGCTTCATTCACAAATGCCCGGTATTGGGCCACCGTCACCGGGTAGCGGGCAATCCTGAATTCGGGCAGTTCGACTTCGTGCTGGGGCTGCTCATTACTAAAAGTATCTTTCTCTCCCTTTTTGCTCCCCATCACAAATGACCCGGCGGGAATACGCACAAAGCCCAGGGTCTCTTCGGGCTGACTGCGGAAGGTTTTGGGGAGATAGAAGGTTTTGGGATCGAAACGGGGATCGCCCAGACGGCCCAAGAGGCCCCCAGCTTCAGCGCGCCGGGTCGCAGTCCATAAGCCTTTTTCGACGATTTCTGCCAGACGATTCCGCACCCGCTTGAGGGCGCTTTTGCCGGTCTCGCTGTCCTGCGCCCGGTTGATTCCCAGTTCCAGCAAAGCTTCGCCCGCCAGCACTGCCTTGTTCCAAGCCAATTCATCCTGCTGATCTTCCCCCGGGCAGAGTTCGTTGACCAGCATCAGGGGCAGGCTGCGGTTGATCATATTATGAGCCAGATGTCCAACCGCCAGCAAGATCACCACCCGCCAGAAACTACCGGCTTCCACCAGCTTGCAGGCTTCCAGGGGAAAATCGGTAATCAGCGACAGGTGGGTACCGGCCAAATATTCTTGAAAGGTACGGTGGGGGAAGGTGAAAACGGTGCCATCCCGGTCCAAGAGCAAACCGGCCCGCAGACGCATGGCCTCGACCACCTGCTCGGCCCAGTCCAGGCTGCGCTCGGGGTGCAGTTCCCGCAGGGCAATCAGCAGGGCGTGATTGCTGATCCCGCTGACAGCATCCTGATCATCGGTGTCCCCGCCCGTGAGATGGGCTTCGAAGGCCAGACGGCCCAAGATCAGCAGCAGGTCGTTGCGGTCACGATTGGCGGCCTGCAGCAGGGACATTATCTTGGATAGGCCGCCCAGGTCTTTGCTCTTTTCCTGCTCCCAACGCCAGAGCAGCACATCCACGGCCTGATGGTAGAGTTGGGCGCGGTTATCGGGTAATTCGCCATATTCGGTGTGAACCAGGACCATCACCGTCAGGAGTAACGGGTTAGGGGCCAGACGAGCCAGGTCGGAGCGCTGGAGGGCGTCCAGCAGTTTCTCCGCTAATGCCTGGGTGCGGGCGGCGGACACATTCCACTTCTGGGCCACTTCGTTATACCAGGCATTGATAAACTGCTCGATTTTCTCGGCACTAAAAGATGCCAGCTCGAAGGATAGGAAATCAGCTTTCGGGAGCTGCCACTGCGTATTCTGATAGGAAAGCACCCGGCAGGTGATCAGGAAGCGGTTGCGGGGATAGCGCTGGTGGAAGACCAGGACACAATCGCGTACCTGGCCGCGGGCGGCTCCCGGGGGAACTTCGTCCAGGCCATCGAGCATCAGGATGGCCTTACCATGCTCCAATGCCCGGTTCAAAATCCCTTCGGCAAAGCCCAGGTTCTTGGTTTTTAGATCGTGACAGATGAAAGCCCATAAATGGTTGGGGCTGGTTTGAGTTTCCTGGGTCTGTGCCCAGCGATAATAATCCCGCAGGATGACCACAATGGGTACAATGTCGCGTTCGTTCTGCGGCCAGGCCGGAATAGCTCCGAAATCGCCGTGGGCCAGGGCCTGAGTCAGATAGTTGACAAAGGTGGTCTTGCCCGAACCCGGGTCACCGAGCAAAATCCATTTGCGGGAGAGGATGGCGGCTTCCAGAGCAGAGACCTGGTGCATCTCGCCCTTTTCGTCTTCCGTATCCTGCGGTAGGCCAGCCATGCGGAGGCCTGTTTTATGATCCTGACCCTCAGAATTAAAATCGATCCAGCGGCCCTGGGAGAGCATGGCCTGCATAGCCTTCTCGGTGGTCGTTAATGTGATGTCCAGGCTGGTATACACGCTAGAGAGACTCAAGGAACGGCGTTGGGTGCTGGCATCGCTTTCTACCCGATCCATGCCTCGCAAGGGCAAAGCACCGGCTTGCTGGGCCACATACTGGCAATAGATCTGGTAGGCTTCTATAGTTGTCTCAGGGGCATAGCCCTCGTAGCGCCCCTGGTAGATATTGACGGTTTTGTCCCGGCCGACAAAGTCGCCGCTGCCCGTGTCCACGTTCCCAGTCACCACTGCGCCGCCGCCGGTCTCTATCAACGGGCGCAGTTTGGCCTGTATTTCGGCCTGTATTTCGGCCTGCTTTTCATCCACCACATCATCCCCAAGTACTTGGCGAAGTTTTTCCAGGCTCTCGATTTGTTCCTGAAGTTTGTCAATTTGGTTTTGTAGATCGCTCATAAACCTGCTCCTGGAGGGGTGTCATCCTCGACCCTGGCCTGACGGATTTCAGTCCGTTCGAACGCGGCATGTCCCCCCCTGTTGGGGAAAATAAAGTATTGGGGCACGCCAGTATCAGTATATCAGGTTTTCAGCGACTAAAGGTGCAACGCACTTCTAAAGTGCATCGCACCTGGGGTGAAGTATAATAGGTTCGTAGTGATGACAGAAGTTGTCGGTAGAGATGGCTACCCCTTCCCGTGGGGTTATGAAATTCACGGTAACAACGCCAATTACTATTCCTCTTTCGACGTGCTCGAAAAGATGTTTGGAAAACTGGGCAACACCACGCCGGTTGGCTTCTACAATGGTCAGACCTACGAAATCGACCCAGGCAGCTACGAGACCCTCGATTATGCCAGCCCCTACGGTCTCTACGACATGGCCGGGAACGTCTGGCAGTGGCTCGGTGATGACCACTCCGATCAGTACTACCGCATGATGCGCGGCGGCAGCTTCTACTCCTACGAAGTTGACCTGCGTGCCTAGAAAGTAAACAGCGCCGGCCCGCAATACTACGCCCCCGATGTGGGATTCAGGTGCGTGAGAGACAATTAGCGTGGGAGCCAGGGAGCAGGGGTGCCGGGGTGCAAGGGAGATTTAGGTGATGGGCAGAATCCAGAGTCATGAAGAGTTGGATGTGTACAAATTAGCTTTTGACATTGCTATGCAGATATTCAGGCTTACGAAAAACTTTCCAAAAGAAGAAACCTACTCTCTCACCGATCAAATTCGCCGCTCATGGCGCTCAGTTTGTGGTAACCTCGCTGAAGCTTGGCGTAGGCGGCGTTATGAAGCTGCATTTGTCAACCGCCTCAATCTCGCAGAGGCCGAAGCCGCCGAAACTCAAACCTGGATCGCCTTCGCCGTCGAAAGCGGCTATCTATCCGAAGATCAAGGGAAGAGTCTGCGCACAACCTACGACCACATCATTGACAAACTAGTCAACATGATTCGCAACCCCTCCCCATGGATATTAAAATAGCCCCCTGCCCCCCATCTCCCTAGCTCCCTAGCTCCCTAGCCCCCCAAGCCCCCCCGCTCCCCCGCCCCCCAGCCCCTTAACCTGGAATGAACATGGTAAATCTCCAATCTCCAATCTCCAATCTTAAGTCTAAATTCTGGCCCCTGATCAAAAGCCTGCAAACAGCCCTGCTGCTGACAACCGGTCTGGCCGGATACATGAGCGGCCGCTGCCCGGTGCTGAATTTGCCCACGGTTCTTGCATTGGCTGGCAGCCTGTTTTTAGCCATCAGCGGAAGCACGGTGCTCAATATGTGGTACGACCGCGACATCGATGCGAAAATGCCCCGGACAAGCAAACGTCCATTACCGATTGGGAAAGTCACCCCCCGGGAAGCGTTGATCTTTGGATTGGCAATTTCCGCTCTTGGCGTGGGTTGGGCATTAACGCTAGATATGCTCTACGCTCTGGTGGTCTTCGCCGGGCTATTTTTCGACGTGGTGGTCTACACGATCTGGCTCAAACGCCGCACAGCCTGGTCTATCGTTTGGGGCGGAATCTCCGGGGGGATGCCGATTTTAGCAGGACGTGTTTTGGGAATAGAGGGAATCGACTGGGTCGGGATCACCCTCACTCTTGCGATTCTCTTCTGGATTCCCACCCATATCCTCACCTTCAACATGCGCTATCATAAAGACTATCAAGCCGCTGGGGTTCCCACCTTCCCATCCACTTACGGATTTCAGGCCACGCGCGTGATCATTGCCATTTCTAGCGTGATAGCCGCTTTGGCAATGGGCATTGCGGCCTACGGAGTCGGCATGACCTGGGGCTACCTGCGTCTGATGGCCGTACTCTCCGTCGGATTGCTGGTTTTGGCAGTCAGCAGCACCGTGCGTCCCTCCGAGCGCGTCAATTTTGGATTATTTAAATACGCGTCGTTGTATATGCTCAGTTCTATGTTATTACTATTTGCATAAGGGAGCTAACTCGATGAAAAAAATCTCTGTGCTCGACCGCGTTTTATTGTTGATCACTGTATTGCTGGCCGCGTATCAGGTTGCCGTTGGATGTAATGGCCTGGAAACATTAGCCATTACAAGCTATACGATTGGATTTGGCGTCTTGTTGGTGGCCGGATTGTTGATTATCATCCTGGGGTTCGAGGTGCTCGACAGTCCGGTGGTGGTCATTGTATCGACGGTGATTCCCCTGAGTCTCTCCCTGGGGTTGGTCTCCGAACACCTGACGGGTTTCACTACCCCCTATCTGATCTTTGCAATTGTGGGCTTTTTATCAATTGTGGTCACGCGCTACCGCACCCCCGGTAAAGCTGCAAACATCGTTCTGGCTGTCGTTCACGGTGTAGCGGGGTTGCTGATCTTCCTGTTGCCCATCATCCTCAGCATCCGCGGCGATACCCCCGGGGGCTTTGCGCTGGTAGGCGTAGGCGGGGCGTTGATCGGCGTCGGCGGGTTGCTGCTGACTTTCCTCAAAGCTGGCAAACCCATCTTGCCACAAAAAGTCATTCTAAGTGTTTTGCCGGGCTTGCTGCTATTGATGACGGCAGCATTTGTGGCCGGATTTGCGTTGGGATAATTCATGATCAGCGGTGGAGCATTTGTGCTGCTCGGAACCGGCTTGCTGGGCCGCGCAGTGTTGAAAGATACGCTGCCCTCCCAATCTCCGGCGGAAGAAGCACGGCTTTCAGCGTAGTACCCCCCTCTGTCCCCCCATTTTCGCCACCGAAATTCTGGATATTCAGAGTTTGAGAGCGAAAATTGGGGGATGAAAGGGGGGAGGTGAACGGATGAGCTTTTGGCAAAAAATGAAACCCGGCGCAAATAAGAAATGGCTCCACCTTACGGCAGGGCTGATGTGGTCTGGTGTGGGGATATTCTTGTGCAGTCTGGCTTACGGCTGGCTCGTGCCGGTGGATATCATCACCGCGTTAGTGCTGGCATTTAGCGGGGTTGTGCTTGCCATCGTTATTTACAAATTTGGCTTTTCCAAGCTGGCCAAAGAAAATATTCACCGTATCATCAACTTGCCTGCGGAAAAGCCCTGTATCATCGCATTTCAAAAATGGTCGAGTTACCCGCTGGTGGCGGTTATGATCGCTATGGGGATCACCTTGCGCCACTCGCCAATTCCCAAGCATCTACTGGCTGTGCTGTATATTGGCATTGGTGGAGGATTATTCT
>JBDRGC010000392.1:0-2570 GCA_043818215.1 Chloroflexota bacterium
CGCGATTTGCTGCGGCAACTTGCGTGTGGGGATACCATTAGCGCCGGTTGAACATATTAGCGCCGGTTGAGTATAGTAGCGCTGGTTGAGTAGCTGCGGTCTTTGCAGCGTATCGAAACCCAGCGGCTCAACGCGAACCCGCTCCCTTGGTTTCGATACAGGCGGGAAAAGCACCCCGCCTTACTCAACCAGCGTTCGCTCAATACCATCAGCGCCGGTTGAGTAGAAAAAATAGCGCTGGTTGAGTAGGGTGACACGCTTTTCGTCACCCGTATCGACATCGTGCCCCGCAGGGGTAAACCCAGCGGCCTTAACGTCAACCCGCTCCCTTGGTTTACCCTTCGGGCATGATATCGACCATGGCTCAACCAGCGTTTGCTCTATACTCTCAGCGCCGGTTGAGTACTATCTATTGCCCCCCTAGCCCCCAACCTTGGGGGAAAATCTACTCCCCCAGGCCCTCCTCCCTGTCATACAGCAAGGGTACACCTGTCCCGGTGTCTAGGGATACCCGTAGGTATTGCGAACCCCTGAAAGGAGTGAAGCAATCTTCCCTTTTCTCCCTTGCTCCCCGGCCCCCCTGCCCGCTGGTACTGAAACGTAATGACGCCTACTGACAACTGATCACTTATGCAGGTCGTGATACAATAGCATAAAAAAGGATGAAAGGAGGTTGCCAAGATGACACTTGGAACGGTTGCTCTGAGAACACAAATACCGGAAGATATATTCTTGACGCTACAGGCGCGTGGTTTGTTCAAAGAAATACTCGCTGAACGGTCGCTCCATCTTCTGGCTTTGCGTTTTTATCAGGAGCGGGTATTATCTTTGGGTAAAGCGGCTCGTCTGGCTGGCATGGGCCGTTGGGATTTTATAGAATTTCTGTCAGATAATCATGTGGCGGTTATAGACCATAGTGAGGATGAATTGGCTGCTGAGTTCAAGGCGGTTAAGCGATTAGAAGCGGAGTTGGGGGCGTGATCGTTGTTTCTGACGCTACCCCTTTGATCGGATTGGCGAAAGTGGGGGAGCTTGAACTCTTGAAAATGTTGTTTGGTACAATACGGGTTCCTGGATCGGTTTATGATGAAGTTGTGACCGATGCTAGAGAACGTCCTGGAGCCGCGCAGGTTCGTCAGGCTACTTGGATAAGTGTTCAATCACCCGTAGAACAGATCAAAGTGGATTATCTACGGGCTGACCTGGACGCGGGGGAGGCAGAAGCCCTGGTCTTGGCGGAAGAGTTAGCAGCTGATTGGATACTATTGGATGAAGCTAAAGCTCGATTAGCGGCGGATTTGTTGGGTTTACAGTACATTGGCACAATTGGTATACTTCTTTTAGCAAAACGGTTGGGGAAAGTACTTGAGGTTCGGTCTCTTCTGGACGAACTCAGGATGAAGAAATTCTACATTAGTGACAGAGTCTATCAATTGACGCTGAAACAGGCCGGGGAATAATTTTCTATTTGGGTGTTGGTGTGTGATGAGGCATACTGAACACCGAGCACAAGGTGCGATGCACTTTCGGAAAGTGCATTGCACCTTGTATTCATCCCCTCTACTCTTCTCTCATTGCGCCCCCCCACCTGTCATTGCGAGCCACAGCATTAACCTGCACTTGCCACAGTTGCGATTGTGTGGCGTGCCAATCTCCCCCTTCCCTCCCTGTCATTGCGAGCCACCGTTTTCACCTGCACATGCCGCAGGTGCAAGTGTGTGGCGTGGCAATCTCCTCCTTAACCACCTGTCATACCGCCCCGTGTTCATCTTCCACCCCGCCGCCCATAAATATATGCCACTAATAGAAGAAAACGTCGCTGACGCGGTCACCAGCAGCGCCGGTTGAGTGTTGCGGAACGCTAGTGGAGCAACGTATCGATATCATGCCCGAAGGGTAAACCCAGCGGCTTAACTCAGTACTACCCTTTCCGCCAAAGAATGTGCCGTCGAACGCTTTGTGTTGATTTCGACTGATAAAGCCGTCAACCCGGTCAATGTGATAGGCATGACCAAGCGGGTGGCCGAACTGCTTGTCCTGCGACCGAAGGAAGTGTCGAAGGGATCGTGCAGATGGTTGCGGCTGAAACTGGGCGTCCCTTTGTCTCCGTGCGTTTCGGCAATGTGCTGGCGACCGGAGGAAGTCCCGTAGCATAACGGAGGGACAGCCGGGGCAGTGTGATCCCCCTATTCAATCGCCAGATCGCGGCGGGCAGCCCTGTAACCGTCACGGATCCACAAATGGTGCGTTTCTTCATGCCTGCACTCCCGGAAGGACGCCGGGACGGTGTGAGCTTTAGGTTGAGTAGCTTGCGTATCGAAACCCAGTCGAAGTGACAATCCCCGAGGCAGTCCAGTTGGTCTTGCAGGCTTCGTCCCTGGGGAAGAACGGGGAGGTCTTCGCGACCGCAGGGAGTGGATATGGGCGACCCGATCAAGATCGTAGACCTGGCCTGTGACATGATCGAACTCTCCGGCTTGAAGCTCGGCGAAGATATCGACATCGAATTCACCGGCCTGCGTCCCGGCGAGAGATTGTATGAAACCCTTTTCGCCGATAACGAGCATCCA
>JBDRGC010000393.1:0-12637 GCA_043818215.1 Chloroflexota bacterium
CTAATACAATACTGCCATTATACCTCACCATCTACCCCTCCCCCCACATACCGCCTTAAAAACTGACCCGTGTACGACTCCGGAATCCCGCAAATCTCCTCCGGGGTGCCCTGGGCTACGATTTCGCCGCCGGCGTCGCCGCCCTCCGGCCCCAGGTCGATGATGTAATCGGCGACTTTGACGATGTCCGGGTTGTGCTCGATGATCAGCACGGTATTGCCCTCATCCACCAGACGCTGTAAGACCTCGATCAGCTTATGCACATCGGCGGCGTGCAGGCCCACCGAAGGCTCGTCCAGCACGTACAGGGTGCGCCCCGTGGAGCGTTTGGATAACTCCCGCGAGAGTTTGACCCGCTGGGCCTCGCCACCCGACAGAGTCGGCGCGGGCTGCCCCACCCGGATATAGCCCAGCCCCACATCCTGCAATGTCTGCAAGCGGTTGACCATCGGCGGGAAGGCCGCGAACACTTCCAGGGCGCGCTCGATGGTCATATCCAGCACGTCGGCGATGTTGTGTTCTTTGAAGCGTACTTGCAGGGTCTCACGGTTGAAGCGCGCCCCGTGGCACACGTCGCAGGGCACGTACACATCCGGCAAAAACTGCATCTCGATGCGCAGTTGCCCCTGTCCCTGGCAGGCCTCGCAGCGCCCGCCGTGTACGTTGAACGAAAATCGCCCCGCCTTATAGCCCCGGATCTTGCTCTCCGGCAGTTCGGCAAACAGCTTGCGGATATGATCCCACAGCTTGGTATAAGTTGCCGGGTTGGAGCGCGGCGTGCGCCCGATGGGGGATTGGTCGATATTGATGATTTTATCAATTAGCTCAACCCCCTCGATATGATCGTGATCCCCAGGCTGAGTCTTGGCCCGGTGGAGCGACCTCGCCAGAGATTTGTGGAGGATTTCCACCATCAGGGTGGACTTGCCCGACCCGGAGACGCCCGTGATGCATACCAGCCGCCCCAGGGGGATGCGTACATCGATATTCTTCAGGTTGTGTGCGCGTGCGCCCACCACGGTCAGCCACTTGCCGTTGCCACCCCGTCGCTGTTCTGGGATGGGAACCTGCATCCGACCGGAGAGATACGCACCGGTAAGGGAGGTGGGGTGGGCGAGAATCGTTTCCACCGGCCCCTCAGCGACCACCTCCCCGCCGTGCTCGCCGGCGCCCGGCCCCAGGTCGAGCACCCAATCTGCGGCCTCGATGGTTTCGGAATCATGTTCCACGATCAGCACCGTGTTCCCCAGGTCACGCAATCCTTTCAGGGTACGCATCAGGCGGGCATTGTCGCGGGGGTGCAGACCAATGGAAGGTTCGTCTAGCACGTAGAGGACGCCCATCAACCGGGACCCTACTTGGGTTGCCAGCCGGATCCGTTGGGCCTCCCCCCCCGAAAGGGTGGTGGCAGAACGGTCCAGGGTCAGGTAGTCCAACCCCACATCCACTAAAAATCCCAATCGCTCCTGCAACTCTTTCAAAATTCGGGAGGCAATGATCTGCTGGCGCGCGTTGAGGGCAGCATCATCTCCCCCGAGCTGCGTGACCCATTCCAACGTGCGGTGTACCGGCCAGGCGGTGAGGCTGACGATGTCCTTATCATTTACGGTGACAGCCATAGCTTCCTTGCGCAGGCGTTTCCCTTCGCAAGTGGGGCAGGTCTGCAAATTCATATAGCCAGAGATGCGTTCGCGCATATACTCGGAATTGGTCTCTTTGTAGCGCCGCTCCAGGTTGCCAATCACGCCCTCGAAGGCGCGCTCGAAAGTGTACTCGTTGCCGCGGGCATTATGGTAGGTCATGGGAATTTCTACCCCCCGTGTGCCGTGGAGCACGATGTTCATCTGATCGGGGGTGAGATTGCGCACCGGGGCATCCAGGTCGATATTGTAGAAACGGGCCGCGGCCTCCAGACTCTGCCAGTACCAGCCGCCTTCGTCTCGGGGACCGCCCCACTCGGAGAGAGCGATGGCCCCCTCATTGAGTGATAAATCTTTATTGGGAATCAGCAAATCGCCGTCGATTTCCAATTTGCCGCCCAATCCCTGGCAATCCGGGCAGGCCCCGTGGGGGGTGTTGAACGAGAAGGTGCGCGGTTCGATCTCCGGGAAGCTGAGGTGGCACTCCGGGCAGGAGAGATGTTCGGAGTAGAAGATGTCTTGGGATTGGTTTTCCCTGGTCGCTAGTTCCTGGTCACTGGGGACTAGGGACTGGGGACTAGGAACCAGGGATTGGGGACCAGGGATTAGGGTTGCAATCAGGTACCCCTCCCCAAACTTGAGCGCTGTCTCCACTGAATCGGTCAAGCGGGAGCGGGCATTTTGGGCCTCGGTTTCGTCCTCGGGCTGGCGGATGATCAGCCGGTCTACCACTGCTTCGATGTGGTGGATCTTGTAGCGATCCATCTCGATGTCATCGTCCAGGCTGTAGACCATCCCGTCGACGCGGGCGCGCACGAAGCCTGACTTGCGAATCTCTTCGAGCACGGCTTGATGGGTTCCCTTGCGGCCGCGTACCATAGGAGCCAGGATGAGCAGGCGGCTGCCCTCGGGCAGGCTCTCGATGGCCGCGACGATTTCCTGCGCCGACTGGCGGGTGACCTCCCGCCCGCATTCGGGGCAGTGAGGAATGCCGGCGCGGGCGAAGAGCAGCCGCAAGTGGTCGTAGATTTCGGTGACCGTGCCCACAGTGGAACGCGGATTGTGGGAGGTGCCTCGCTGGTCGATGGAGACGGCGGGAGAGAGACCATCAATGGTATCGACGTCGGGCTTATCCATCTGCCCGAGGAACTGGCGGGCGTAGGAAGAGAGCGACTCGACATAGCGGCGCTGGCCCTCGGCGAAGATGGTGTCGAAGGCCAGGGAAGATTTGCCCGATCCTGAGAGGCCTGTGATGACCACCAGTTTGTCGCGGGGGATTTCGACGGTGATGTTTTTCAAATTGTGGACGCGTGCGCCGACGACGCGGATGACGGGAGAGGATTTACTCATAATTTATGATTCAAGATTGATGATTGAAGATTAAAGATCGATGAATAAGCGATGGTACACAGGGTATACAGACGGTTACTTGTTTACCGTGTTTACCATGTTTACTTTGTTTACCTTGTATACTGTGTTCACTTTGCCTTCTTGCCGCCCAATTATAGCACACCTGTACTAAGAAATGCTCTTATTGAGAAGTTGGCGTGGTTTCATATCATCTCCAGGAAGTAGGGGAGCCTTCCCATGGTTTGATTGCACTCACCACAAGATTCACCTGCGGAGAGGTAACGAAATAACGGACAAACCCGCGCCATCCGCTACTCCGCTACACTCCGCTGCCCAGTTGCCAGATTCTTCCCCTGCAATATAGAGAGGCGTTCCCTTGACCAATCCTTCCTTCCACGCTAAAATGCGGCCTTGCGGCTGGCTTGAGCGAGTGATAGTTGCCAGCCGCTATTTTAACGCTTATTTCTCAGTACAGCAAAATTTGGTAGTGGTAAAAAAGTAAGTGACGGGCTATTTCGAAGATGCTCCCGGCAGCGTCCCCGCCGCCGCGGACGGCGGCTAGAGCATTTTGTGATGCGTCATCACTTACCATCTAACCACCACCCAAAATCTTAGCTTCAGCGATTTGTGCTATGTTCGAGAATCTGACCGAACGTCTCAATGGTGTCTTCGATAAACTGCGCCGCCGCGGCAAGCTCTCTGAGCGCGATGTCGACGCGGCCATGCGCGAAGTGCGTCTGGCCCTATTAGAAGCGGATGTGCATTACAAAGTGGTGAAAGACTTTGTGGCCCGCGTTCGTGAGCGATCGGTTGGGCACGAGGTTTCGAAAGCGTTGAATCCAGGCCAGCAGGTGGTCAAGATCGTCAACGAGGAGTTGATTGCCACTCTAGGCGAGCCGGAACGGCTGAATCTGCGCGGCCATAGTCCGCATATTATCATGCTGGTCGGTTTGCAAGGTTCTGGCAAAACCACGGCTGCCGGCAAGATAGCTCGCTTGCTGCGCAGCCAGGGAGAGCGTATCCTCCTGGTGGCGGCAGACCCCTACCGCCCGGCGGCGGTTCAGCAATTACAGACCTTGGGCGAACGTCTGAATGTGGAAGTCTTCTCGGAGGCTGGGGTCGCTCCTCCGCAACTGGCGAAGATGGCCCTCGATAAGGCCAAACGCGGCGGTTTCAGCGTGGTCATCTTGGATACGGCCGGACGTTCCCAACTTGATGATGAGTTGATGGATGAATTGCGATCCATCGCTCGAAAGGTGGAACTCGCCGAGGTTCTGTTGGTTGTGGACGCCATGATCGGCCAGGAAGCTGTGAACATTGCCCAGGGGTTCCGAGAGTCGGTTCCACTGACCGGGTTGATCCTCGCTAAAATGGAAGGTGACGCGCGCGGTGGTGCGGCAATCTCTATTCGTTCGGTGACCGGTGTCCCGATCAAATTCCTGGGGACGGGTGAGGGGCTGGATGCCCTGGAAGAGTACGATCCCGGCCGGTTGGCCTCCCGCATCCTGGGAATGGGTGATATGATTGGCTTGATCGAGCGCGCCGAAGCCGCCCTGGATGTGGAGGTTGCCCAACGCCAGGCCGAAAGGTTGATGTCTGGTGAATTTACATTAGAAGATTTCGCCGAACAATTGAGACAGGTGCGCAAGATAGGCCCCATCGGGCAGATTTTGGACATGCTCCCCGGCGGCATGGGGAAGATGGCGCGAGATGTGGATCCCCACGAAGCCGAGACTCAACTCAAAATGACGGAAGCCATCATCAATTCCATGAGTATCCGGGAACGACGCAGTCCAAAAGTCCTGAACGCCAGCCGCAGGCGGCGGATCGCTGCCGGGTCTGGCACACAGGTTCAGGATGTCAATCGTTTGTTGAAGCAGTATCGGGAAGCCCACCGCATGATCAAGACTTTACAGAAGTCGGGCATGAAGGGCTTGCCGCGTATTTTTGGGTAAATCGCCGAGCTGCAAACGGCCGCGCTCCCTTCAGCGCTCCTCACCGTTTGTTGGCTCTAGATGACCCACACAAAGATACCAGAGTTGTTCCCCAATTAAGATGACGGGTTTTTGGTAGTGGTAAAAAAGTAAGCGACGGGCTATATCAAAGATGCTCCCGGCGCCGTCCCCGCCACCGCGGACGGCGGCTAGAGCATTGTGTGATTTGGTCGTCACTTGCCATCTAACCACCGGATTTTTTGTACACGGATTTACCCGGAAGGGCACGATGTTACGGACCGTGTCGGTACAGCGTAAAGCAAAATAATAAAGGCAAAAATCCGTGGAATCCGTGAAATCCGTGTACTAAAATCCTTGCCGATTTATTCAGGAACAAAGGTACGCTCAAAAAGAAGGCACAGAAAATCTGTAATCGAAGGAGACAGATCAATGGTTCGTATTAGACTACGCCGAGTTGGCGCAAAAAAACAACCTAGCTACCGTATTGTAGCTGCCGATAAAGAAGCTCCCCGCGATGGGCGTTTTCTGGAAGTGATGGGTCATTACAACCCCCGCACTGAACCGGCTACCATCCACCTGCAGGAAGATCGTATTTTCCACTGGTTGAGCGTTGGCGCTCAACCTTCGGATTCGGTTGCCCAGTTGCTCAATACTATGGGCACAATGGGACGCTACGAGCGATTCAAGACTGGCGAAGATGTGGAAAAGCTGATGGAAGAAGCCGCGGCTGTTGAGGCTGCCCGTATAATCGATCCAAGGACTCGCCGCGCAGCGCCAGATACAAAGGAGAAGAAAGCTGCAGAAGAGGCCGAATCAGTGGATTAATCCCTCCCACGCGATTCTCCAAAAGAAGGGCTTGGGGGTTCCAAATGCGCCGCGGCGTATTTAGAACCCCCAGTTTTCCCCCATTTATAATAATGTCCCGTGGGTACTGCGGTGCCCTACGGGTATCGAGATGATACTCAGGAGGTGAGTTGTGAAGGATTTAATCGAGTATATTGCTCGTTCTCTAGTGGATGACCCGACTCAAGTTCATATTGAGCAAAGACAGCGAGGCCCTGCTATCCATTTTGAGCTTGAAGTAGCAAAAGAGGATATGGGCCGTGTGATCGGAAAAAACGGTCGAGTAGCCAATTCTATGCGTGCCTTGTTGCGCGTAGCTGCCGCCCGGGATGGCAGACGGGCATCGTTGGATATCGTTGACCCCCAATGACCCAGAACCAGACATTTTCTACCCAGGATCAGAACTCATCAGGCTCGTGCTCATCTGGCGAGCCTGATTTTTTAGTTGTGGGCAAGCTGCGCCGGCCTCACGGGGTGCGGGGTGAAATCTTGATGTCTGTGTGGACAGATTTCCCCGAACGCTTGAAGCCTGGCGTAGATGTCTATGTGGGAGATGATCATCGGCCTCTGAGCATTCGAAGTGTGCGCTGGCATCGCCAAGACATGCTGATAGCTTTCGATGGCTGCACCGATCGGGACCAGGCCGGTGAGTTCCGCAATCAATTGGTGATGGTTCGTGATGACGACCGCCCTTCGCTGCTGGAGGGTGAATTTTATTTACATCAGTTGATCGGAATGCGCGTCATCGCGGATGAGAATAACGCATTTTTGGGGAATCTTGTCGAAATCATCGAGACAGGAGCTAACGATGTGTACATTGTGCACCCTGAAGATGGCCCCGACATTCTGCTCCCGGACATTGATCCCGTAATTTTGGACATCGACATCGAGGGCGGGGAAATCCGCGTCCACTTGATTCCGGGGCTGATTCCTGAGGGGTAGAGGGTAGAGGGTAGAGAATGGAGAATGGAGGATGGAGGTTGGAGGTTGGATGGTTGAGAGCAAAGTATGTGGTCCCGCCACTCACCACTCACCACTCGCCATTCGCCATTCGCCATTTGCCTCTCGCTACTCACCACTCGCTACTCACCACTCGCCTCACTTGACATCTCAGAAATCTGTGTGGTATTCTGTTTCACGCTTTCAGGTTTCGAATTGGGTGTGTTTCATTTGATTTGAAAGCGCTGATTGAGTAGGGTGACATGTTTTTTGTCGCCCGTACACTTGCGCCGCACGCAGTGCAGGTGTCGAAATCAAGCGATATTACTCGGTCAAAGCGACATTTCTTGGTTTCGACACCTGCACTTGCAGTGCGGCGCAAGTGTACGCCGGAAAAGCATCGGCTACCCTTCAGTGAACTCAGGACACCGCTCAACCGGCGAAATGTCTTACTTCAAATCAAATGAAACACCCCCTTTTGAATTGATAGAATTTGTACCATCTCAACAATCAGGGGCGGGCGGGGACTGACTGTGGGTGATTTGCGACGATATTGGGTTGGGTTCAATCTGGTCAAGGGAATTGGCGCAGTTCGTTTGCGCGCCCTGCTGAAGGCTTTTGGCGACGCTCAAACAGCCTGGGAGTCTTCCCCCGCAGATCTGCGGGCAGTAGGCTTCAGTTCCAAACTCATCGACAACCTGGTCAAGGTGCGCGCAAGCATATCTCTGGAGAAAATCTTGGAAGATATCCAGGCTCAGGGGATCACTGTGCTCACTTGGGAAGACGAGAACTACCCAACTCATTTGCGGGATGTCTTTCCATCGCCGCCGGTACTTTATCTACGCGGCGAACTGAGGCCCGAAGATGAATGGGCTGTTGCCGTGGTGGGAACCCGCCGGATCACTGCCTATGGCCGTCAGGTGACCGAGAGCATTGCCAACAAACTGGCGCGCGGCGGCATTACGGTGGTGAGCGGCCTGGCCCGCGGCGTGGATGGCCTTGCCCACCGGGTGGCGCTCGAAGCTGGCGGCCGCACGTTGGCCGTGATGGGTTGCGGCGTGGATCATATTTACCCGCCCGAACACCGCAAACTGGCCGAACAAATAATAGAACACGGCGCTTTGATCAGCGATTTCTTCCCCGGAACTCCGCCGGAAGCCTCCAACTTCCCGCCGCGCAACCGGATCATTTCTGGGCTTTCACTGGCGACAGTGGTGGTGGAAGCGGGCAACCGGAGCGGGGCGTTGATAACAGCTAACTTTGCCGCCGAACAGGGCCGCGAGGTGTTTGCCGTCCCCGGCAATGTGATGGCTCCCCAGAGCCGCGGCACCAACCGCCTGATCCGGGATGGCGCCCGGCCTTTGCTAGACCCGCAAGAAATCCTCGACACCCTTGAACTGACCAGGGTCATCGAACACCGTGCCGCCCGGATAGTCTTGCCATCCAATGCTACTGAGGCCCACATCTTTGATGTTTTGGGCCACGAACCATTACATGTAGACGAGATCCGCGCCCAGGCCGATTTGCCCATCGAACAAGTTACGTCTACCCTGGCTCTTATGGAGTTGAAAGGCATGGTGCGACAGGGCGGCGGGATGCGGTATACCGCGGTTCGGGAAGCAGGTGGGGAGTATGGCTGATAGGTGGCGGGTAAAAAAGTATCAGGTAAACAGAGTAGACAAGGTATATAGGGAAGCATCAACTGCATACCCTGTGTACTTTGTCTACCCTGCATAATTAATTTGACAATGTCACATTAAACATTTGTTCTATCAAAACAAGCTAGTTCGCTGGTTGAGTAGACATCTTTTCGCCGTATCGAAACCAAGAACGGGTTCTGCGAATGCCGCTCCGCCTTGATTTCGATACGCTCCGCTACTCAATCAGCGGCTCCGCTTTTTATTATACGAAAATGTGCCATTGTCAAATTAAGCACAGGAGAATTATGAAAGACCATTACTACGCCGTCATCATGGCCGGAGGGGGAGGCACCCGCCTCTGGCCGTTATCGCGACAGACTCGCCCCAAGCAGATGCTACGTCTGGTGGATGAGCGCACTTTGTTTCAGACTGCCGTGCAGCGACTGGATGGACTTTTTACGCCAGATCGAATTTTCGTGGTCACGGTGGAAGAACAGGCCCGCGAATTGCAGGCCCAATGCCCCGAGATTCCGGCGGAGAATTTTCTATTGGAACCCATGCCGCGGGGGACCGCCTCCGTGGTGGGGCTAGCCGCAGTGGCCCTCGAGTACAGTGACCCGCAGGCTGTGATGGCGGTGTTGACAGCAGATCATATTATCAAGAACGAAGGTAAATATCTGCGCTTATTGGTTTCGGCGTACGATGCAGCCCAGGATGGCTACCTGGTCACGCTGGGGATTGCACCCACTTATCCGGCCACGGAGTATGGATATATCCAGCAAGGTGAGTTGATTGGCGGCTATCAGGATTTGGAGGTCTACCGCGCGGCGCGTTTTAGGGAGAAGCCTAACGCAGAGAGTGCCCGCGAGATGTTGGCCGGCGGCGATCACGCCTGGAATTCGGGCATGTTCGTGTGGCGGGTAGATCGCATCCTGGCTGAAATAGAACGACAGATGCCGGAGCTGGCTTCCAAGCTGGCTGAAATCTCCGGGGGCTGGAATCAAGCCTCAAGCCGGGAGGTGGTTCTCCGCATCTGGCCGGGAATCCGCCCACAAACCATCGATTTCGGCATCATGGAAAATGCCCGCGATGTCGCTGTCATCCCCGCGGAAGGTTTGGGGTGGAGCGATGTGGGAAGTTGGGACGCGCTCTGCGATGTGCTCCCGTCGGATGAAAATGGGAATATTGTAGTGGGGGGCACACATATCCCCGTGGATACCCGGAATTCGTTGATCTATACGACCCAGGATCGCCGCCTGATTGTGACGATTGGCGTGGAAGATTTGGTGGTGGTCGATACTGAGGATGTGTTGTTGGTGGGCAGGAAAGATCAGGCCCAAAAAGTGCGTCAGGTTGTCAAGCTGTTGAAGCAATCGAATGGCGGTTACGTTTAATAAGGCTTACGCAGTTGAAACTAAATTACCGCCGAAATCGCGAAGGGCGCAGAGAAAAACGGGTAAAACAGAGAAACTCTCAGCGGTCTTTGCGTGCTCTGCGGTAATAAAAAGGTGTCAGTTGTCCCAAGTGCGTAACTCCTATTTAATTTGATGATGTCACTGCGAGCGGAGTTTACGAAGCGTAGCAGTCTCCTTCACTGGCTTGGGGATTGCTTCGCCGGAAAAGCTGGCTCGCAATGACATCAAATTTAAAATGTGACATTGAAAAATTAATTAAGGACTACACCAGTTTGTTGGAGAATTATATTGGAAGCATATTGCATGAAATGTAAAACAAAGCGGGAGATTAAAAACCCGCAGGCGGTTTTCACCGCCACGGGGACTCCCGCCACGAATGGCATTTGCCCAGTTTGTGAGACGAAGATGTTCCGAATGGGGCGCACGGAAGCCCATGAGGGGTTGACTCCGCCCGAGGTACTAAAACCCCGCAAGGCCAAGAAGGAAGTCAAACGCTCCGGCAAACTGGTAATCGTGGAGTCTCCTGCCAAGGCACGTACGATAGGCCGGTTTTTGGGGAAGGGGTACACTGTCCGGGCCTCTGTAGGGCATGTGCGTGACTTGCTACGCTCGCAACTCTCGGTGGATGTCGAGAACGACTTCGAGCCTAAGTACCGCGTGCCCAATGATAAGCGTCCGGTTGTAAAGGAACTCAAGGCATTGGCACAGACAGTAGAGGAAGTGTATCTGGCTACCGACCTTGACCGCGAGGGTGAGGCGATTGCCTGGCATTTGATGGAATCAGCAGATATCGATCCTGATATCACCCAGCGCGTAGTCTTCCACGAGATCACCCGCCCCGCAATCGAGGATGCTTTTGCGCACCCGCGTGAATTGAATATGGATTTGGTGAATGCCCAACAAGGACGCCGCATTTTGGATCGTCTGGTGGGATACAGCATCAGCCCGCTGTTGTGGCGCAAGGTGCGGGGGCGGCTTTCAGCCGGGCGCGTGCAGTCGGTTGCCCTGCGGTTGGTAGTGGAGCGCGAGCGCGAGATAGAAGACTTTGTTCCCGAAGAGTATTGGACGATTGCGGCTGAGTTATCCCCCGATACTGTTAAAGCTGCCTTCATTGCTAAGCTGGAGCGCGTCGATGGTAAAAAGCCTGAACTGAAGAGTGAAGAGGTTGTTCAACCTGTATTGGTGGATATGGAAACCGCCGCGTACGATGTCAGCAAAGTAAAGCACGGCGAGCGCAAGCGTAAGCCGTTCGCGCCATTCACTACCAGCACGCTGCAACAATCTGCCTCTCGCCGTATGGGTTTTACCGCCCACCGGACGATGAGAATTGCTCAACAGCTCTACGAAGGCGTGGATGTGACCGGCAGGGGGGCCACAGGTTTGATCACTTATATGCGCACGGATTCGATCAATGTTTCTAAGCTGGCGCAGAAAGAAGCCCATGACTATATCATCGCCCATCATGGGGAGAAGTTTGTGCCCGCCGAGCCGCATAAATTTCGTACCAAAGCACGCCGGGCGCAAGAAGCTCACGAGGCCATTCGTCCTACTTCTGTGCTGCGGACGCCCAAGTCTATCAAGCAATACCTTACGCGGGATCAATACCGCCTGTACCAGTTGATCTGGAATCACTTTATGGCTTCTCAGATGGCATCTGCAATCTACGCCACTATTTCCGTGGAAGTCACTGGCAAGACTGCTCAACACAAATATTTGCTGCGGGTATCAGGTTCGACAATCCGCTTCCCAGGTTTTTTGGTGATCCACAAAGATACTAAGTCCCAAGAAGAGGAGAACAAAGAGGATGAACCTCCGGTTCCAACGGATCTATCTGTGGGTCACTTGTTGAAATTGATCCGCTTGATCCCTGAACAGCATTTCACACAACCGCCGCCGCGTTTTTCGGATGCATCTTTGGTGCGCACCCTGGAAGAAAACGGGATTGGCCGGCCTTCCACTTACGCCCCGACGCTTTCTACATTGCAGAACCGCGGCTATGTCGTCCGTGAGGGCCGGCTGCTGATTCCCACCGAGACGGGCTTTGTGGTCAACGATCTGGTAACGGCTCATTTCCCCAATATTGTGGATGTGAGTTTCACCGCCAATATGGAAAAGGACCTGGATCGAGTGGCTTCTGGACAGCAATCTTGGGTGGATATTGTGAGCGAATTCTATGGGCCGTTTGCCAAACAACTCGAACGCGCTCAGGCCGAAATGCCCGAAGTAAAAACCGCCCCGGAACCTATTGGCCGGGCCTGCCCTGATTGCGGCAATGATCTGATCATCCGGTGGGGTCGCCACGGGAAGTTCATCGGGTGCAGCAATTTCCCCGCTTGCCGGCATACCGAACCTTTGCTGGAGAAGATCGGCGTCAAATGCCCCACGGATGGCGGCGAGTTGGTGCAACGCAAAACGCGTAAGGGACGCACTTTCTACGGGTGTGCCAATTATCCGGAGTGTGATTTCACATCGTGGAAGCTGCCACTGCCCACCCCTTGCCCGAAATGTGGAGGCTTGTTGGTAGCGGCCAATAAACATCATGCGGTGTGTGTTCAATGCTCAGAGCAATTCCCACGCGATCAATTCTCCGAACGTGAAGAAGACCACTCGGCAGCAGAACTTGCAACAGATGCAGGGTAGGGATTGCGCGTTTTGAATATTTGTTCTACAATCATAATGTGGTAATATAGTTGCAGGAAATTGCGTGACTTGCGATACTAGAGTATTTAGAAACTTGGCTCTTTGGGATTTTGCGTGGTGAGACTCTGGGGGTGGGGGTTTTGGCGGGCCAGCCCGCCAAAAACCCCACCCCCGCCACCTTCCAGGCGGAGTCCCAGAAATATATGCTGGGGGTA
>JBDRGC010000394.1:0-7658 GCA_043818215.1 Chloroflexota bacterium
GGCATCAAACCCATAATTCCTAGCCATCCCCTCCACCCGCTGCCGCATCAATCGCAGCACCTCCGCGCCTCCCAGCACCACGCAATTCTCCCCATATCCTAGCAGGGTACGCACCGCGTCCCAGGCATCGTCAGTGGTGCCGCGCACCTCGGCCCAGCCGTCCTCGTATTGCTCGATTTCCATATCGTCAAAATGATGGCTGATATGCCCGCGTCCCACCGGGGGAGTCAAGCGGTAATGCACCCCATAACGCGGGGGACTGAGATGCGTTTGGGCCACCACTTGAGGCAGTATTTGCAATTTGTCGTCGTCGAGTATATAGTTCAAGCGGAAATTGCGGTGCTGCTGCCTTTTGCTCTCCTCCCCATAAGGGTTGCGCCAAAACAGGTCGTAGGCATAGAGATACCAGTGCCCCCGCTTGAACTTCAGGCGATACGGAGCCACCTCGTGATAGCGGGGCAGGCGGTCGGCCTGGGAGGGGGAAAGGTAATGGAATGCCAGCTTGCGGTGGGAATCCACTGCCCGGTGAAGGGTTTCCCACACGCGCGGAGAAAGCGTCTGCGGGTCCACCCCCTGAAAAACATCCAGGTCGAGGGACTGCCGGCGGCGCTCGAGTTTGCGCCGAACCTCGGGGGAAAGGCGATTGATGATTTCATCCAGTAGAGGTTGGATTTCAGCAGTTTCTCCCATAGCCCCGCTAAAGGTCTCCGAAAGCAAACGCAAAGCCTTAACCCCCTGCTCGGATAATTCGAAGTACCCGTAAGGGCCAGGGTCGATTAAGCGATAAGTTTGGGTAACAGGGTTGTATGTAAAATTCACCCCCAGCCGGTGACGGAGATTATGCTGGTCGTTTTCGAATGCTTTCTTGAGGTATGGTTGCGCCGGTGGATATGGGTTCTCCCCCGCAAGCTGATTGACTGCCTCCACCAGTTGATGATTCACCGCCGGCCATTGAAGCAAGCGGCGTAAAATTGCCAGGCTGTGCCGGAGCGCGAGCCATTAGCTGACACGAGTAGATTGTGACATCGTTCCCCTTTATTGACCTGAGGATGGTTAAAAGATACTCTCGAAAATGAGAGGTGTGGGGTTACGAAACGCGCCGCAGCCGCGTTTCGTAACTCCACTTCTTCCATAATTTATAATATTGCCCTGTGGGTACTATTGATCCCACTCTTCGCCTTGATATTGGACACCCATTTCCATGCCCATTAACAAACGGCGAAAATTGGCAATATTCTCATTGAGCGCTTTTATAAGGCTGGCGTCGATTTTGAATTCTAATTCATCTCCATACTTTTTCATTAAATTGATCATCGCCAGAGCGGCCGTATCTAGTTCGCGAATCGCTTCTTTATTCATTCTATCCTCCGAGGGCAGATTAAAGAGAGTTTTCTTTGTGTCATCGTATGAGTCTAATGAAAAAAGGCTATCTCACCGCAGAGTACGCAGAGAGCGCTGAGATTATTAAAAATTTGTTTAAGGTTTCTAAACATTGCTCAGATTTTGGTATGAATTCTTAAACCTGGTTTTAAGTTTTTCTCTGCGTTCTTCGCGTTCTCTGCGGTAAAAGAGTTTTTCAGTGCAGTTATCGTATCATCTCGAAAAAAGGAGAAACGCTCCCCTATCCCCCTAATTCTGGGGGAACCTCCCCCCCAAAGTTGGGGGGATAGGGGAGCGTCCCCTTCTCGTTGAGATGATACTTTTCCATTATCGTGCGATTTGATTATCCAAATTTATAAGCTACGCCATAACCACCATAAGGCAGTTCCCAGTCCACATTGAAATCAGGGCAGCCCACTCGACAGCTTCCACACTCGACACAGGCCTGGTAACCCACCAAGATGATGCCCTGCTGATCTATACTAAACACACCTGCCGGGCAAAAGGAGAGGCATGGCTTCTCTTTACAATCGGCGCAGACACTTTGATCTTTGATTTTAATATGCGCAAAATCCTCGTCCACATAATATTTAACAGAAACAAGCAGGTCATCCACATTTTCGGGGGAAAGGCTTTCCCTCAGTTCAGGGCTTAAAGACAGTGTTTTGCTTGGACTCATCATTATCCTCTCATACCTTGCAATAGTTTCAATATGTCTTTACCCACACCGAAGAAGGACCGCCGACCGCGCAGCAAACCCACTATATCTTTTTCCATATCACGTTTTGGCGTCCCATGGGCGGAAAAGTAGCGCAAGACCGCATCATTTAAAAGATTGACATAGGTTCCCATAAAGTGAGGACTGGTTTCCAGGAAATCGGTCATCCGGCGATACTGTTTGAGGTCTTTCATCACAAAACCCTGATTAAGAGTAGTTCTATAAGCCTTTAGAAACTCGGCTGAGAAGTCACCCTTTTGGTGAGCTGCGATGGCTGTTTCGCCGGCTACCCTGCCGGCTGTCATTGCCATATTGGTTCCCTCTCTGTGTAGGGCATCAACCATGCCAGCTGCATCACCGGCTACCATAACGCCATCGGCGCATAAGTCAGGCATACGGTCGAAACCTGTCTCTGGAATTAAGTGGGCGCCATACTCCAGGGTCTCCCCACCCTCCAGGTAGGGCTTGATGGCAGGGTGTCTCTTGAAACGTGCCAGCATCTCGTAGGGTTTCACATTATGATCAACAAATGCTGACAGCAGCAGACCAACACCGACGGAAACCCCGGCCTTATCTGTGTACAAGAAAGCCAGGCCAGGCAAACCCAGGGTAGCATCGCCAAAAATATCGATTGCTACGCCGTCATCAGCTCCGGCCAGGTTAAAGCGGGATTCTATTTCTTTTGCTGGGATACCAATATATTCTTTGACAGAAAGTGCAATATATTTTGTAGGCAAATCATGGTCGATCAACCCCAGCTTCTGGGTCAACAAATTGTTAACCCCTTCTGAAATGATCACCACTGGTGCATACACATTCCCATCGGGGCGGTCCGTGCTGACGCCGATTACACGCCCTTTATCATCTTTTAATATGTCTTTAACCGCCGTCTTAGTGATCAGTAAAACGCCCTCTTCCACACCTTGTTGAGCAAACCAGGCGTCCATTTTTGCACGCAGAGCGATATATGAATCGGCAGGCACCTTACGATAACTCTCGCTCTTGTGCATGATCCGCACAACGCTGTCTGGGGAGAGCATCCAATAACCTTGTTCAGTTACCGGTCGTTCGAACGGAGGGTTTCGCTCCCAATAATCGGGCAGTATCTCTTCCAGCGCATGAGTGTACATGACGCCACCGAAGAAGTTTTTGGAGCCTGCGAAACGGCCTCGTTCTAGTTGAATGACTTTCAGTCCCCCCTGCGCCATTGTGATAGCCGCCGCCGTACCGGCTGGCCCGGCGCCCACAACGATTGCATCGAAGGTAAGCCTATTGGACATCGGTTACGCCTCCATTGCTTTGTTTAATTGCTTTAACTTGTCTTGTCAATTCAGGAATCACCTCATAGAGATCCCCGACGATGCTCAAGTCTGCGATTTGGAATATAGACGCATTCGGGTCTGTGTTGATTGCCAGAACAAAGTCGGAGCCGTTCATGCCAACCTGGTGCTGCACAGCACCTGAAATGCCAGCCGCAATATAAAGTTTTGGCCGGACAGTCTTACCTGTCTGCCCCACCTGGTGGTCATGGCCCAGCCAGCCGGCGTCGATTACAGGGCGCGAGGCTCCAACGACGCCCCCCATGGCATTAGCTAAGTCTTCCAACACCTTGAAACCATCTGGACCGCCAACTCCTTTACCACCAGCCACAATTACATCAGCGTACTCGATATTCAACTTCTCTCCGCCAGGAATGAGCCGCAGCAATTTGACCGAAACCTCGTCCTCGTTGATGTTCAAAGGTTCGCGGATTAGCTCTCCCTCGGCTTCTGGTAAGGGGTCGGGCATGGGTAAAACCCGGGGGCGTACACTCGTCATCTGTGGACGCTTCGTCTGGCAAAGGATCGTTGCCATCAGGTTGCCACCGAAGGTGGGACGAGTGGCGGCTAGAATCTTGCGCTTCTCATCTATGGCTAACTCAGTGCAATCGGCTGTCAACCCCGTGCGGACGCGGGTGGCGATGGTTCCTGCCAAATCACGCCCCAGGATTGTGGCCCCGATGAGAAATATCTCTGGATTGTATTTTTGCACAAGGTTGCTTACGCCTATGCCGTAGGGGAAATTGCGGTATTTTTCTAACACAGGATCATCGATCAAATAGACTCGAGTAGCCCCATACCTGTAGGCCTCTTCAGCAATATGCCCCACATTGTTACCCAGCAGTACACCTTCTACAACACTTCCCTCCAATTCTTCGGATAGGCGGTTGGCAGCCCCCAGTAATTCCCAGGCAACGGGATGGGCTTGATCATCTTCTTGTTCGATGAAAACCCATATCCTTTTTGTTTGTGTAGATTCACTCATTTTTCATCTCCATCTGGCACAGTCTCCGGGTGGATGAACTCAATGACCTCGGCTTGACCAATCTGCCCCAAGGCATAGGTGACAACCTCCTCGAGTCCCTTTTCAGATACTGTGATGACATCCCCTGGCTCTTTTGGCGGCGGAGTATATGCCTTGCCTACGATCGTGGGAGAGCCTTTGATACCGATTTTGGTGGCGTCGAATTCATGGGGTTCTGTACTGCTCCAAATCTCTGGCTTATATTGTGCCGCCTTGATTATATTCGGCAGAGGTGCTCTCTGAACAGGAGAAATTTCCTTTAGCACCGTAAGCAGTACTGGCAGCTTAGTGTAAAGCACCTCGGTTCCCTGCTCAGTCTTCCGGTGTATGACGGCTTCGCCAGCTACCGGGTCGAAAGACTCGATATGTGTGGAATAGCTTATCAGGGGAACTCCCAGACGTGTAGCAACTCCCGGCCCTACTTGAGCTGTATCGCCATCGATAGCCTGCATACCAAAGATCAACAAGTCGATAGGCTCTTCTTCCTGAATGATCTCGATTGTGCGGGCCAATACATAAGAAGTGGCAAGTGTATCAGCTGCAGCAAATTTGCGATCTGTTACCAGGATACCCCTATCTGCGCCTTGTTCCACGCATTCTGTCAGTGCCTCGGCTGCCTTGGGAGGCCCCATGGTGATAACGGTCACATTTCCACCAAAGCGCTCCTTTAAGCGTACGGCCAACTCGACAGCGTGGACGTCATACGGGTTGATGATTGCCGGTACACCACTTCGGATCAAAGTGCCCGTTTCCGGGTTGATCCTTACGTTGGTTGTGTCCGGCACTTGTTTGATTGCAACAAGTGAATGCATGTCAATATTTCTCCTTTCGTAAGTAAGTGTTCAAACAATATCATTAGTAACCGTTCATCTACCTGCTCGTTCACTTAGTAACGGCGATTAAATAACTTGCCCATTTTCAAACTAGAAAGTTAGTGCAGGTTGAGTAGCCCCGAATTCTTTTAGAGGGGCGTACACCTGCACTTGCGTTACGGTGCAAGTGTCGAAACCAAATGGGCTTAATTAGCCAGAAGCCGCTTGGTTTCGACACCGTACCTGCGTTCGGTGCAGGTGTACGCTACGGCACGAAAAGCGTGTGCCTCCGCTACTCAACCTGCACTAGCTTTAGGATACAAATATGCAAGTTATTAATTCTCATTACTTACCTACTCGTTCCCACGCTCCGCGTTGGAATGTTTACATGAACGCTCCGCGCTGTGACTTGCCCTCAACGCGATGCATCGAAGAGAAGCGTTCCAACGCGGAGCATTGGAACGAGGAGAGTGAACGAGGGGAATGAACGGGTACTTTGATGATCGGTGAAAAACATCACTCCACCGTCACGCTTTTCGCTAGATTCCTGGGCTGATCCACGTCCAGGCCGCGCAGGGCGGCGATATGATAGGCCAGCAATTGCAGCGGGATGACTGTCACCACCGGGCTGAGCATCCAGGGGGTTTCAGGAACCCACAGCACGCTGTCCGCCACCGAGGAGACGTTCTCGTCCCCCTCGGTCGCCACCGCGATCACCCTTCCGCCGCGCGCTTTGGCCTGCTCGATCTGGCTGAACATTTTCTCATACCAGGGGTCACGCGGGGCAATCACCACTACCGGCATATCCTGATCGATCAAAGCAATGGGGCCATGCTTCATTTCGCCGGCTGGATAACCCTCGGCATGAATATAAGAAATCTCTTTGAGCTTCAACGCCCCCTCGTAGGCCGTGGGCATATTGATACCCCGCCCCAGGTACAGGCAATGCAGCACATCCGTCAAGGTGCGCGCCACCTCTTTGACCTCCGGCTCGCGATCCAGGCAACGCCCAACCAGACCCGGCACCAGGAGCAGATCGGTCACTAATTGCCGGCGAGCAGCCTCGTCCAACGTACCTCGCAGGTCTGCCAGGAGAATAGCCAGCATGTACAGGTCTACCAGCGGGGCTGTGTAAGCCTTCGTCGAGGCCACGCCAATCTCCGGGCCGGTTTGCATGGAGATGCACCCATCGGAGATACGCATGGCCTGCGAACCAATAGCGTTGACGATCGACCATAGGGTGGCACCCTTTTTTCGCCCCTCATCCATGGCTGCCAGGGTATCAGCAGTTTCGCCCGACTGACTGATAGCCAGCACCACATCGTCTGGACCGAGTATGGGGTCGCTATAGCGGAATTCCGAGCTGATATCCATCTCCACCGGGATGCGGGCGATGCGTTCGATGAGAATTTTGCCCACCATACCAGCGTAGGCAGCTGTCCCGCAGGCAATGATGAAAATCTTGTTGATGCGGCGCGCCAGGTCCGAGGTGAGATTCAAACCCGGCAGGCGGATATGTCCTTCTTCGAAGTCCACCCGGCCAGCAATGGTATCCGTCAGAGAGCGCGCTTGTTCGTGGATTTCTTTGTGCATGAAGTGGCGATACTCACCTTTTTCGGCGGATACCGGATCCCAGGAGATATGCTGCACTTCGAATGCCAGCGGCTCGCCATCCAGGGTGGATATCTCCACCCCTGCGCGGGTGACAACCGCCATTTGGTGTGATTCCAGAAACACCATCTGGCGGGTATGTTCCAAAATTGCGGGGAGATCTGAGGCCACATAAGTTTCCCCCTCTCCCAGGCCGATCACCACCCCGCCGGCATTGCCAATGCGGGCGGCCACGATTTTATCCGGCTCGCGCTCCGACATGACAACAATGCCGTGCGCGCCCCGCAAATGGCGCAACGCTTTCCGAATCGCCTCGGCCAGGTCAGCCTCCGCCGAGAGGTAGCGTTCGATCAAATGGACGATGATTTCCGTGTCGGTGTCAGAATTAAATTTCACCCCCTCGGCGCCGAGTTCCTCACGCAGTTCCTGATAATTCTCGACAATCCCATTATGCACCAGTACTACCTTGCCCGTCATGCCCACGTGGGGGTGAGCGTTGCGGGCATTGGGCACACCGTGGGTGGCCCAGCGGGTGTGTCCGATGCCAATCGGTCCATGAATGGGTCTCTCGTCTACCAGAGCAGCTAGACGTGCCAGTTTGCCGGCATCGCGCCGCACTTCGATTTTACCGTTTTGCAACACAGCCAGACCGGCCGAGTCGTAGCCGCGGTACTCCAGCCGTTTCAAACCATTCAGGATTATTGGGGTGGCATCCTGAGGGCCAATATAACCAACGATTCCACACATGGGTACTCCCTCCGGTTATCGTGAGGCGTGGAGGGTGGTGCGTAGAA
>JBDRGC010000395.1:0-13678 GCA_043818215.1 Chloroflexota bacterium
AGGAGGTTACGGATTGGGGGCAGTACTGGAAATGGCCATCGGTAGCGTTGTAGACCAGGTATTGTATGAGTCTCGAATTCCGGGGTTGATTTGCAATTATAGGGGCGGGGGGCAGGAGGCAGGATGCAAGAGGCAGGAGGCGGGAGGCAGGGGGCAAGGGGGCAGGGAGCAGGAGGGGGGCGGGGGGTATCCGCTAATCCGTTACAGTCCGCTGCTAACCATCCAACTCCAGGCGTGTGTCGCAGTAGCCATAAGTGTTGATCACACTAGTGCTGCCGAATTGAGTTACGGTAATGGCATCTGGCCTGTAAACGTGGATATGCCCGTGGAAATGATATTTGGGCTTGAAAACCTCGATCAACCAGCGAAAAGCCTTGATCCCCTGATGAGGTAAATCCAATTTATCGTGAATCCCCCAGGGCGGAGCGTGGGTAACGAAGATATCCAGATAGCGTCCATAGCGAAAATGGTTAAGCAGGAGGCCCGGTACCAATTTCACCACATGCATCCACATTTCATCTTGAGTATACTGAAAAATGCCTTCGTTTTTATAGCGGATACTCCCCTCGATGCCAGCCAGCAATACACTTTCAAGCCGAATAATCCGCCGGTGTAAATCTACGCCGCCCAGGGGGCATTGACGCTGCCCGCCTTCGCCATATTCAACTTCTGGGTCGTGGTTTCCCCTCACAAATAAAAGCGGCACATTCAACATGCTGATAATAAATTCTTGATAATAATACGGCAGATCGCCGCAAGCAATCACCAAATCGATATGCTCGAATTTCTTGCGGATTCGAGAGCTATATATGGAGGGGACAATTTTATCGCTGACTGATAGAACGTTCACAAGCACCTAGCCTAGATATGCAGTTAATTGGCAATACCGCAAAAGCCGCACATTATCTTATAGCAGAGGGCAGAGGGTAGAGGGTAGACCGCTGAAATCGGGCAATTGGTGACTGTTACGCAGCGCTGTGTGTACCTCCGGTATTGCGTCCCCTGCGGGGACGCGGCGGTCGGTGGTCAGCGGTCGGGAAAAGCCACGCCGCTTATACTCTCTTTAGACATTCCTGTCAACCAGCGTCTTATTTTCTTGACAGTGCTCAAAAACTATGCTATTCTTGCCGTGGAACCGGTTCCACGGTTGTTTCAAACGAAGGAGTGTTATGCCAGCCACCATCCGCGATGTTGCCAAATATGCTAATGTGGGAATTGGAACAGTATCGCGAGTATTGAATGATAGTCCTGCAGTACGCGAGGAAACACGCCAAAAAGTGCTGACTACTATCAAAGAACTGGACTATACCCCCAACCCCATTGCTCGACAACTCTCCACCGGACGCACCCTCACAATTGGAGTCATCCTCCCCTACTTGACCATGCCATCGTATATCGAACGATTACGCGGCGTGCAGCACGTCTTAGAAGATAGCGAATACGATCTGGTCCTCTTTAGCGCTGGAAATCCATCTCAACGTGATGCTTATTTCCAAAACTTATCGCGCAAGTCTCGGGTCGATGGTATGCTCATCATCTCTCTCCCGCCAAGTGATGAGCAGGCTGAACGTTTCGCTAACTCAAGTATCCCAACGGTTTTAATCGATGCTTACCACCCAAAACTATGCAGTGTGGTCGTAGACGATGTCGAGGGAGGCAGAATCGCCACCAGGCATCTGGTCGAACTAGGTCATCGAAAGATCACCTATCTAAGCGATTACCTGAACACACCTTTTCACCCATCAATGCGACGTCGATACCAGGGTTACCGTGAAATATTATCTGAGGCAGATATCCCTTACAAGCCTGAGTATCACATCGAAGTGGACCGCGGTCGCATCAATGCCCGGATGATGGCAAAGGAAATCCTTTCCCTCGATGACCCGCCCACTGCTATCTACGCAGCCAGCGACACACAAGCCATTGGCATTCTGGATGCCGCTCAAGAGCTTGGGGTGAAAATTCCCGAAGAACTTTCAGTGATAGGGTACGACAATATCCGTGACGCTGAATACGTGAACCTGACCACCATCGAGCAGCATCTCTACAATTCAGGAGTCGAGGGGGCTAAAATGCTCATCGAAATTTTAAAAGGCCAATTAGATACGCATTGCAAACAAACCATTCCTCTTGAGCTTATAGTTCGAGGGACAACGGCCCCTGCTCCGAATTAGAGATTCGAAGATTTATCCCACCAGGAGCAGGTCTAAATTGCCCCACACGCCATGTAATTTGACAAAACATATAAACTGACGTATTATGAATCAATTGTCTACGTTGACAAAGATATACTCAAAAAAAGGGACGGGGGATTCGAAATACGTCTTCGGCACAGCTTACCGCCTATTATAAAGGAGGTGGTGCTATATACATGATGACAAATATTACTTATCAAGATTAGCGTATCCATTTAGTTAAATATCCACAATATCAAACAATGTAGGAGGAGTGTTCATGAAAAGCACAAGTAAGATTTTTGCGCTACTTAGCTTGATTATCGTCGCCGCCATGCTTTTATCGGCATGTGCGCCGAAAGCAACAGAAGCGCCCACAGTAGAAGCAGTTGAAGAAGTTGAAGAAGTTGAAGAAGCCGAAACGGGTGCAGGCATCGAGGCTGTTGAAGCTACCGAAGTGCCTATCGTAATCGAAGTGTCGGCTTACGGCGAAGCCCCCATGCTGGCCGATATGGTCGCTGCTGGCGAACTGCCCCCCGTTGATGAGCGCCTGCCCATCGAAGATGACATCATGGTCGTCTCCGGTGTGGACGGCATTGGCGAGTACGGCGGTATCTGGCACGGCTACACCTGGTGGGGAGGCTACGGCAACATCGAGATGATGATTTACGACCCGCCCGTACGCTGGAATCGTGACTACACCGGCTACGAGCCTGGCCTGCTGAAGGAATGGATTGTTTCCGAAGACGGCAAGACCCTGACCTGGGTTTTCCGCCAGGGCCTGAAGTGGTCTGACGGCACCCCCTTCAGCACCACTGAAGATATGGGCTACTGGTGGGAACTGGCCACCAATGATGACTTCAAAGTTGTCACCATCCCGTGGTGGGGACGTGACTCAGATGGTGGCGCCATGGAAGTCTCCTTCCCGAATGACTACACCATGGTCATGCAGTGGAATGAACCCCACTACATAGCCACTTACATTGTCGCTCAGGGCTTCTGGGAATGGCTGCCGATGGAACGTCCCAAGCACTTCCTGTCCCTCCATGACCCGGCCTACAACGCCGACGCCACTCTAGAAGAGTTGGAAGAGTATGTCTACGGTGGTGACTGGTTGGGCAACGTTGCCGGCTACCCCTGTCTGCACGCCTGGTGCCCAACCGAGGTTACCCCCGGCGAGCGCACCATCTGGACCCGCAACCCGTACTATTGGAAAGTGGATGCCGAAGGCAACCAACTGCCCTACATCGACAAGGTTGACGTCCGTCTGGTCAGCGATGCAGAAGTACGTCTGCTAGAGCTGTCACAGGGCAAATCCGAGGCCTCTTTCCGCGGCACGGATGACCCCACCAATATCCCCTTCCTGCTGGAGCAGGCCGAAGCCGGGGATTACTATCTCCACCAGGGTGCAGTGAATGGTGCCGGTGGTTGGCCCGCATGGAACATCGACATGAACTTCAACGACTCCGAGACCTATCCTGACACCTGGGAAGAAATCCGAGATCTCCTGCAAAACCAGGACTTCCGCATCGGCCTATCACATGCCCTGGACCGCGAGCGACTGATCGACGTGGCCTGGGACGGCATTGGCTACCCGACCAATGCCACGATCAGCCCGCAGGCCTGGCACTTCGCCAGCCCCGAGGGTCAGGCAGTCTACGAAGAATGGCGGGATGCCTACATCGAGTACGATCCCGACCTGGCCATGCAGCATTTCGATGCGGCTGGCTTCGTGGATGCTAACGGTGACGGCTGGCGTGACCTGCCCAGCGGCGCCGAGTTCACCCTGGTCCTCGACCAGGGCGACTGGGGCGGCCAGGTTATTCCTGTCATCAGCAACGAGACTTACGCGGGCAACCTGGAGGCCGTGGGCGTAAATGTCCTGATCAACGACCTTATGGGCCAGCCTGACTGGTCCTTAAGAGCACAACAAGGTCTGTTCATGATTCGCAACAGTCACGCTTCCGAGTTGGACATCTGGACCTTCCCGGACTGGATCTTCCCCCTGCGTAACTCCGATCCCCGTTGCTGGCCGCTCGAAGGCCAGTATTACGAAACCGGCGGCGCAGAGGGTTGGGAACCGCTGCCTGGCACAACTTATGCCTACGAACTGCAAGAGTTGTATACCAGGGGCATCGCGACCGCCAGCATCGAAGAGCGCCACAAGATCGTGTGGGAAGCCATCCAAATCCACATCGACCACGGCCCCTTCATGATCGGCGGCTCCGGTGATCAGCAGATGCCGGTAGTGGTTCGCAACGGCTTCATGGGTATCCCCGACCTGGTCATTCTTGGACCATGGGCGCCCGGCAGCCCCGGCAACCTCAACCCCGAGCAATTCTGGATGCAGGAAGATCTGCGCAACGAAAGCTTAGGACAGTAGTTTCTCTTTTGTACTTATGTGGCAGGTGAAAGCAGGTTTTTCACCTGCCACATTGCTATCCACTTAGGGGAGACTTGCATTCGAAGTCTTGCAGGTTTCCCCTAAATCCATGTTCACAAAGCAGGTCATACGATCTGCTGAGGCAGTTGGAGGAGGACGAATTATGCTTTCATTCCTTATTCGACGAGTTTTCTACGCCCTGATCATGCTGGTCATCGTTTCTTTCGTTAGTTTTATCATCATCACCCTGCCGCCCGGCGACTTCCTGACTCAAAAGATCGCCGAATTGGAGGCCCGTGGGGATAAAAGCGCCTCAATGCGTGTTGATGATTACCGTGAGCGCTACGGCCTGGACAAACCACTGCTGACCCAGTATTGGATCTGGGCGTCTAATTTCATCACAGGGGATTTTGGGCTTTCCTTCGAATACGACCAGCCGGTCTCCACCCTGCTGAAACAACGCTTACCCCTCTCGATTACTTTGGCATTGGCGACTACAGCTTTCACCTGGGCACTGGCGATCCCCATCGGGGTCTTTTCAGCTGTCAAGCAATATTCCTTGGGGGACCAGATCGCCACTACCATCAGCTTCCTGGGGATTGGCATCCCACCCTTCCTGCTGGCTTTGGTGGTTTTGTACATTGCGGTGGTCAAACTCGACCAGGACGTGGTCGGGTTGTTCTCGCGCCAGTTTGTCGACGCCTCCTGGAGCCTGGCGAAGGTCTGGGACTTGCTCAAACACTTATGGGTCCCGGCCCTGATTGGCGCAGTCACAGGCACGGCCGGCACCATCCGCATCATGCGCGGCAACCTGCTTGACACCTTGGGCCAACCCTTCATCGAGGCCGCCCGTGCCCGCGGCTTGAAAAACCGCACCGTCATCTGGCGGCACGCAGTCCGCATGGCCATCAACCCTCTGATCGTGATCCTGGGGACCGAGACCTTCCCGGGCATCCTGGCCGGGAACATCCTGGTAGAGGTAGTCCTCAGCTTGCCCACCATGGGACCGCTGTACATCCATGCGCTGCTGACGCAGGATATGTACATGGCTGGCACGGTGTTGGTCTTCCTGACCTTAATGCTCCTGGCGGGGGCCGTGATGGCAGATGTCGCCCTGGCGTGGTTAGACCCACGCATCAGGCTTGAGTAACACAACGGAGGTAAATTATGAGTGAACTAGAAAACAATACAGGCCTTGTCGAAGCTCAAGCTGAAAAGAAGCAGATCAGCCAGAGTTATTGGGCTCTGGTATGGTGGAAGTTCAAAAAGAACCGCACCGCTGTCCTGGGGGCCTTCATGCTATCCATCTTTTATATCGTCTGTGTCTTTTTTGCCGAGTTCTTCGCTCCTTACCCCAAAGAACTTGAGAGTGCTTATATCGAAGCTGTTCCATCCGGGTTTCATTTTCGGGATCAAGAAGGCAATTTCTCCCTACGACCGTTTGTGTATGGTTATCAAGAAGTGATTGAAGAAGCCATTCGCACAAGGACTTTTGTAAATGACCCCACTGCAAAATATCCGGTCTATTTCTTCGTCAAAGGCGAACCAGTAAAGATACTAGGCTTTATTCCTAACCGGATTCACCTGTTTGGTACAGATACTGAAGACCCGGATGCCAAGGTCTTCATCATGGGCACTGATAAGCTGGGGCGCGACCTGTTCTCCCGCATTCTCTATGGCGGCCGTATTTCCATGTTCATCGGTCTTGTCAGTGTGGTGGTGTTCCTGGCAATAGGCGTATCCCTGGGAGCCATCTCAGGATATTACGGTGGTGCTACCGATATCGTCATCATGCGGATCACCGAATTCCTGTCCGCTTTCCCGCAGGAACCGCTCTTCCTAGCCCTAGGTGCCGCTGTTCCAGTTGATTGGCCCTCCACCCGGGTATTCTTTATGATCACCATCCTTTTGGCCCTGGTTCAGTGGGGTGGCTTGGCCCGTCAGGTGCGTGGATTGGTGCTTTCGGGACGTGAGGAACAGTATGTCCTGGCGGCTCAGAGCATGGGCGCCAGCGACCGGCGGATCATCTTCAACCACTTGATCCCCGCCACGATGAGCCACGTGATTGTTATCGCAACCCTGAAGATCCCAGGGATGATCCTGCTGGAAACCGCCCTGAGCTATTTCGGGTTGGGCCTGGTTCCCCCGACGGTAAGTTGGGGAACCCTGCTGCAAGATGCCAATACCATCCGGGCGATCCGATTTGCTCCCCATCTTTTGTGGACCGTGCCCTTCATCCTGCTGGCTATCCTGTCCTACAATATGTTGGGAGACGGCCTGCGGGATGCCATGGACCCCTACAGCAAGTAGCCTTATGGAGAAAAATGACATGAGTGAAGATAAAAGACAACCTCTAGTAGCAGTAAAAGACCTCCATGTTGAATTCGACGTTCGTGATGGCATCGTTCACGCTGTAGATGGGGCTAGTTTTACCTTATATCGCAGGCAGACCCTGGGCATTATTGGTGAGAGTGGTTGTGGTAAATCCATTACAGCCAAAGCCATTATGAACATGGTCCCTAAGCCTGGAAAGATGCGCGGCGAGATCATTTTCTACGAAAAGACGGGGAAAAATGGTGATGAAACCATTGAAGAAGTTCGCATCGATCAACTCCATCATGATGGCAAAAGAATCCGTGAAATCCGTGGCGGCCATATCGGCATGATCTTCCAGGAGCCGATGAGCTCCCTGACCCCGGTGTTCACCGCCGGTTTTCACATCTTGGAAGCCGTAAAATTACACCGTTTCATGCCGGTAGATACCATCGGTGAAACCATGTCCACGAACATCCAGAAAAAACGAAGGGTCACCAAAGATGAAGCCCTGAAGATCGCCGTGGATATGCTCCGCAGTGTTGGCTTGCCCAACCCGGAACAGCGGGTCGACAGCTACCCGCACCAGTTGAGCGGCGGCCAGCGCCAGCGCGTGATGATCGCCATCGCCCTGTCTGCCCATCCCGACCTGCTGATCGCAGATGAGCCTACCACCGCCCTGGATGTATCCATCGAGGCCCAGATACTGGACCTGATGCGTGATCTTCAAGAAAATTTCGACATGGCGATTATGTTCATCACTCACAACCTGGGGGTGATCGCCGAAATCGCGGATGAAATCGTGGTGATGTATATGGGCAAAGAGGTCGAAAGAGCCGACACCATCGAGCTTTTCGAAAATCCAAAACACCCCTACACCACCTCGCTGCTCGGTTCGATCCCGGAAATTGGCGAAAAGAAATCCGAACTTGCAACTATCGAGGGGATGGTCCCCAGTCCATTCAATCTTCCACCAGGATGTGTTTTCCACCCCCGCTGCCCGGAATATATGCCCGGCAAATGTGACAAGGTGTATCCTGAATATGACGAAGTCGTTGATGGACACTGGGCGCGCTGTTTGCTCTACGATGGCTGCTGGCCTGATACCCAAGAAGCCCAGGCGATCAAAGAGTCCGCGTAGGTACGAGGAGGAAGGAAAACATGGCTGATAATTTTAAACCAAAGGATGACAAAGTCATTCTGGATGTAAAACAACTCAAGAAATACTTCCCGGTCTACGGTGGTCTCTTACGGCACGTTGTCAACTACGTAAAAGCAGTCGACGATGTCGATTTTTTCGTCCGCGAAGGCGAAACCCTCGGGTTGGTCGGTGAAAGCGGCTGCGGCAAAACCACCGCGGGACGCGCAGTCTTACGGATCTACGAACCCACCGACGGTAAGGTAATGTTCAAATCGCGGGCCCTCTCCACCACCGGCAAGCCGGAATGGATCAACCTGCGCGAGCTGGATAAGCAGGATTTGAAAACTGCCCGGCAGGACATCTCGATGATCTTCCAAGACCCCATCGGCTCGCTCAATCCCCGCATGACGGTTTACGATATCATTACCGAACCGATGGTGATCCACAACAAGATTGCGCCCGATACCGAAGACTATGTGATCTCGCTCCTGGAGCGGGTGGGGTTGCGCCCAGAACATGTCCGCCGCTACCCACATGAGTTCTCCGGCGGTCAACGGCAGCGCATCGGCATCGCCCGGTCGCTGGCCCTAAACCCCCAGGTGATAATCTGTGACGAGCCGGTCTCCGCCCTGGACGTTTCCGTGCAGGCCCAAACCCTGAACCTGATGAACGATCTCAAAGCCGATTTCAACCTGGCCTATATCTTCATCGCCCACGACCTGAGCGTGGTCCAGCACATCTCGGACCGCGTCGCGGTCATGTACGTGGGGCGAATTGCCGAGATGGCTGATTCGATGGGGCTATACCACGCCCCGCTGCACCCCTACACCGAAGCATTGATGTCAGCGGTACCGCGACCGAATCCTCGCTTGAAGAAGGAACGCATCGTTATGAAGGGCGACGTTGCCGATCCAGGCAATCCACCGCCGGGCTGTCTCTTCCATCCGCGCTGTCGCTACGCGGTAGATAAATGCAAGACCGAAATTCCCCAGCTTCGTGAGTTGAAACCGGATCACTACGTCTCTTGCCACCTGGCCGATGAACTTGAACTCAAAGGCATTGCAGAGATCAACTAACAGATTTTATTCGTAGTGACGACTTCAGTCATTCACGGGACTGAAGTCGTCACTACAAACTTTCCTACTACAAACCTGCATCGAGACATACAATGACAAATCTCAAATGGTGGCAAAAGGCTGTCTTCTATCAGATTTACCCGCGCAGTTTCGCTGATGGAAATGGTGATGGCATTGGTGATATTCAGGGCATGATCGAGCGTCTAGACTATCTGAAAAATCTGGGCATCGATGCCCTGTGGCTCTCACCGCATTACCCTTCGCCGTACGCAGACTGCGGCTACGATGTGGCCGACTACACTGATGTTGCGCCAGAGTACGGCACACTGGATGAATTCAAGCGATTCCTGAACGAGGCCCATCAACGTGATATCCGTATCATCCTCGACATGGTATTGAATCACTCCTCGGACGAGCATTCCTGGTTTCTTGAGTCTCGCTCCAGCCGTGACAACCCCAAGCGAGACTGGTACGTCTGGCTCGACGGTGTGAACGGCGGGTCTCCCAACAATTGGTGCTCTGCTTTTGGCGGTTCGGCCTGGGAGTATGATTCGACAACCGATCAGTATTACTACCACTTTTTCCTCACAGAGCAGCCTGACCTGAACTGGCACAACCCCGAGGTCAAGCAAGCGATGTGGGACGCTATCCGCTTCTGGCTTGATATGGGCGTGGACGGCTTTCGCCTGGATGCCATCGGAACCATCTTCGAAGATCCGGCCATGCCTGACCATACTTCGGAAATGTCGCAAATCGAGTTATACATAGCTTTCCGCACTGCCAGGAATGCAGAAGAGCGGGCAAAGTTCATGCCCCACTGGGAAGCCATGTATCAATATCAGGTTGAGCAGCCCGGCATGCATGCCTTGATGCAGGAACTGCGCACCGTCATAAATGAATACGACGACCGCCTGCTGGTCGGTGAAAGTGATATGATCGAATACTATGGAGACGGAAGCAATGAGCTGCACCTGGCCTTCAATTTCCCACTGATGCACACCGGTGGCCGCTTCACCCCTGCCTGGATACGCTCCAACCAACAAGAGCGCTTATCGACCCTGCCCCCGGGCGCCTGGCCTTGCAACACATTGAACAATCATGATTCATCGCGCGTTTATAACCAATTTGGCGACGGGCACCACGACGCGGCTCTTGCCCGGCTCTCTCTGGCCTTGATGCTCACCCTGCGCGGCACCCCCTTCCTCTACAATGGCGAAGAAATCGGTATGACCGATCTTTTGCTGGAGGACATCAGCCAGTTTTATGATACGCCGGCCATTTGGATGTATAACCTGGCGGTCAACGAGATGGGACTTCCGGAGGCGGAAGTTTTTCCTCTTGTAGCGCAGGCGAGCCGTGACAGGTGCCGGACGCCTATGCAGTGGGCCAACGCCCCCAATGGGGGTTTCAGCCCCGAGGGAGTGGATACCTGGCTGCCGGCGAATCCCAACTACGCCGAAGGCGTCAACGTGGCCGAGCAACTGGACGATCCTGATTCTCTACTGAACTTTTACAAAAATATGATCCTTATGCGGAAACGCACGCCAGCCCTCATCGCCGGGGATTACGAACCGCTGCACCAGGACGCGGAAGAATACCTGGCCTTTACACGAAGTAGTGAAGAGCAGCGCTGCCTGGTGGTGTTGAACTACTCGGATCAATCCCAAAACCTGTCGTTCGATCTGGGTACATCAGCAGGGAATCTGGTTTTCTCGAACCAAACGAGGGATGATACGATTGACCTCACGCAGTTTGAGGTTGCACCTTTCGAGATTGTCATCGCAGAGATAGGGGACTAGGGATCAGGGACTAGGAATCAGGAAACCAGGATTTAACCTAATCACCAGTCCCTAATCTCCAATCCCCAAACAGACAAAACATGAACCGCTATTCCACTCTTTTAATCGGGCTTTTTGTTTTGTCGTTGATAGCAGCTTGCAGCAGTGTGCCAACTGAAAAGACTACGCTGGCAGCGCAGCCTATCGCAGAACCCGCCTCTGAATCCAACGAGATACCCACACCTGCGCCAACGGTGGCACCAATCTGCACATTGTTGGACGCGGATGCCGCGAAAATTGACGATCTTAGATGGTGGAACGAGACCGTCTTCTACGAGATTTTCGTGCGCAGCTTTTACGACAGCGACGGCGACGGGATTGGCGACTTCAATGGCATCACCGAACGCCTGGACTATCTCAATGACGGCGACCCCAACACGAGCGATGACCTGGGCATCACAGGCATCTGGTTGATGCCCATAAACGCCTCCCCGAGTTATCACGGCTATGACGTAACAGACTATCTGGCCGTCAATGAAGAATACGGCACGATTGAAGATTTCCAACGCCTGCTCGACGAAGCTCATCAGCGCGGCATCAAAGTCATCATCGATCTGGTGCTCAACCACACCAGCACCCAACATCCCTGGTTCCAGGAGGCCTCCACAAATCCCGACAGCCCCTACCGGGATTATTACCTCTGGACAGATTCGCCGCCAAGTTATAAAAGCCCCTGGGGGAGCGATGTCTGGCACCGGTTAGATAGCGGCTTTTACTACGCTATTTTCTGGGGCGGGATGCCCGACCTGAATTACAACAACCCTGAAGTTACAACCGAAATGCAGGAGGTCATCCGGTTCTGGCTGGAGGATGTCGGTGTGGATGGTTTCAGGCTGGACGCCATCAAGCATCTGATCGAAGATGGCAGCATTCAGGAGAACACGCCTGCAACCCATGCCTGGTGGGAGGGTTTCTACGATTACTATACCAGTGTCAATCCTGAGGCTTTCACGGTTGGTGAGGCCTGGACGAGTACGTCTGAAGTCGTCAAATACATCGGTGATGAAATGAATATCGCCTTCGAGTTCGATACCGCCGGGGCCATTCTCGACAGCGCCCGCTCGGAGACCAACCGTTATATCCAGCAAGCCCACCAAATCGATTTGGAGAGCTACCCACCCCACCAATACGCCACCTTCTTGACGAATCACGATCAAGGTCGGATTATGAGTGAGTTGAGGAATAAGGGTGGTCAGGCAAAGACGGCCGCGTCCCTGCTATTGACAGGGCCTGGGGTCCCTTTCTTGTATTACGGCGAAGAAATCGGTCAATCAGGTCGCAAGCCAGATGAAAATATCCGCACCCCGATGCAATGGTCGGATGAAACCTATGCGGGTTTCACGAGTGCTGACTTGCCCTGGCGGCGGCCCCAGGATGATTATGATGAAAAGAATGTAGCCCAGCAAACCGACAATCCGGATTCACTGCTCAACCATTACAGGCAGCTCATTCATGCTCGTAATGACTATCGAGCTTTGCGAACCGGTAGTTTTCTGGAACTCCCCACATCGGACCGCCGATTGTATGCTTTTTTGCGTTACACAGACGATCAAATCTTGCTCATCCTGATCAATATGAGTAAAGATCCAATCGAAGACTACCGTTTCTGTTTGAGTGATGGGAGCCTCCAAACGGATACCGCGACCGAGATTCTGCACGAGGCTGAAGTAAACCCACCTGATCTCAATAGCAACGGCGGCTTCGACGGTTACCAACCCATCGATGTATTAGAGGCTTACACAACCTATATCATCGAGCTAAAATGAGGAGAAAATCATGGCTGATAAAATGGAATTTCTTGCAAAAGTCCCCTTGTTCGCCGGTCTCTCAGACCGTCAAAAGAAGAAATTAGTCAACCGCTTCATTACCCGCGAATACAAGGCTGGTGATTATATCGTCACCCAAGGTAAAGGCGGTGCCGGGATGTTCACAATTGTCTCCGGGGCTGCCGAGGCGATCGTTGAATCAATGGACGGCGAAAAGACCGATGTCAATACCTTTGGCGCCACCGATTTTTTTGGTGAGATCGCCCTGCTGGACGACGGGCTCCGCACAGCCTCGGTAATTGCTACCAAAAACACTGAGTGCATGGTTTTAAGCCGCGAGGACTTCATTTCCATCATGAAAAACGATGCCGATATGGGTGTTGTGATCGCCGAAGAACTGGCTAAACGTCTGCGCCGAGTAGTCGGTACGATGTAATAATGCATCGAGGCAAAAGTCGCACTTGATTTGACGGCGGATGGCTGATGGCGGATAGCGGATGGCGGTCAGCGGATGGCGGTCAGCGGATGGCGGTCAGCGGTCAGCGGTCAGAATTGTATAGCCAAAATAGGAAATGCGCGGTGAATCCATCCACCGCGTATTTTTTTATCAGGGTTATTCACAACCAGTTTTTTTCTTTAGGATTTACGCAGTTCGCATCCTGAGTGGTTCTGCAAGAACTGTACACTTGCGCCGCACGCAGGCCAGGTGTCGAAGGGTGCGAACTGCGTAAATCTTATTCTTGTAGTTGCTCAAAATCTTGGTGGTCAAGCGGCGATAGAACTGCATTATTATGCCCTTTGGGTATGCACTTTATCAAATGCATCATTTGAATTATGCAGGGTGGAATGAAATGGTAAATGGTGAATGGTAAATTGTAAATGAAGTTCATACAGCGCAGCCAGCATTCACCATTTACAATTCGGTTTTATTGGTGGGTACGCATCCTTGGGGATGCAATGCATCACTAACATTTTGAGCAACTACTT
>JBDRGC010000396.1:0-6209 GCA_043818215.1 Chloroflexota bacterium
TGGGGCTGGTAGTGGGCCGGCGTGCTAAATTCGATTTGGATTCAGGCATCCTGTTGACCGCCAGCATGCTTGTGGAGTCAGCAGAGCAACTTTCGACTGCGGGATCAGTGGCCGCTTTGCTTATTCCTTCTGGCAAGGTTGCCGTCTCTATCCCCATCACTCGTTTATCCAGTGTGTCGTATGCCCCCCGTCCGGGCGATCATGTCAGCGTTATAGTGACCGTGATGTTTGTAGATGTGGATAGCGAATTCCAGACGACGCTGCCAAATCAGGTTGGCGGTGTGAGCGCGCCCGGAGGGGGTGGAGAAGAAGGTGGCCCAGTGTTTATTACTGCTCAAGTCATGGGCGCATCTGGGAATTTGGGCCGAACAGAACTCGACCCGTTGTTGAATGAATTGATGTATATTGTGCCATCAGAATCGCAGCGCGCTCGCCTGGTTAGCCAAACATTGCTCCCTGATGTGGTGGTTCTGCAAGTTGGCGATTTTCCTCTGGAGGACAGCGAAAAAGCCCCGGAGGATGTTGTCGCAAGCGAAGAAAGCGCTCTGGTTGAGCCAGCCCCAGTGACTGGAGAAGCACCTGTCTCAGAAAAAATCAAGCCCCCGGATGTCATCACTTTGATCGTTAGCCCTCAGGAGGCTGTTACGCTAAATTATTTGCTCTATAGCGGCGCTGAACTCACCCTGGCGCTGCGAGGCATTGGGGACGATACGATTGCAACCACAGAGGCTGCCACATTGCAATTTCTGTTGGATGAATACAATATATCTGTCCCGGCGAAATTGCCCTATGGCTTGAATCCTCGGATCGATAATTTAGCTCCGCCAGAGTTGATCAATGATGGGCAACCAACAGAGGGTACTCAATAGAGTACATCCAAAGTCGATGGATTTCGCGTGGAGAAACCAGGGACGCTGCTTCTCCACGGCACGAATTGGCCCCGGGGCGGTCTAATTTATCTTCTAGAAAAGAAGGAACGAGGGGTTTCGAACGCTCCAGCGGCGTGTTTGGAACCCCTCGTTTCCTCTATTATTGAGATGGAACCCAATATTTATGGAGTATTTGAATGAGTGAAGGAAACAAGATACGGGTCATCATTGTTGATGATATTGCCGAAACACGCGAAAATTTCCGAAAACTCCTGCAATTTGAAACTGATATCGAAGTTGTGGGGATTGCCAGAACTGGTCGAGAAGGAATTGACTTGGCGCGGGATGTGACACCTGATGTTGTCCTCATGGACATTAACATGCCTGACATGGATGGTATCACCGCGACAGAAATAATTCGCAAGGAGATACCTTTCTCGCAAATAGTCATTTTATCTGTTCAGGGTGATCCGAATTATATGCGTCGCGCAATGTTGGCTGGCGCTCGCGATTTCCTCACCAAGCCTCCGATGGTGGATGAGCTAATAGCTGCTATTCGGAGAGCGGGAAGCATGGCGCATGACGAACGCGCTAAGGCCAGCGCACGTTTTCCAACCCACTCAGTGGGACCTGACATTGGTGGTGAATTTGCAGTCTCTATGGGAAAAATCATTGTGGTCTACAGCCCTAAAGGCGGGGTTGGCTGCACAACTGTGGCTACAAACCTGGCGGTTACCTTACATAACGATGAAACGCCAGTTGTTTTAGTAGATGGGAATTTGCAGTTTGGGGATGTGGCTGTGATGCTGAACGAAAGAGGGAAAAATAGCGTTGTGGATTTGGCCCCCCGCGCGGACGAATTAGACCCAGAAGTGATTAAAGAGGTTTTGATCACACACGCTGCATCGGGTGTCAAGGTCTTAGCTGCTCCTTCTCGACCCGAAGATGCGGACAGTGTAACCGGAGAACAATTTGCTAAAATTTTGCAGTACTTACGTCGGCTATTTTCTTATGTCGTGGTGGATACCTCGTCTACTCTGACAGATGTTGTTTTAAGCGCAGCCGATGCGAGCAATGTTATCATCTTATTGGCAACGCAAGATATCCCATCTATTAATAATGCGCGCCTTTTCCTTAACTTGGTTGATGTCCTCAAATTGAACCGAGATAGGATTTTATTTGCCATAAATCGCTACGATAAGCGAATTGCAATTACATCTGATGCAGTGGGAGAAAATTTACGACAGGATGTGATTACAATCTTGCCTTTGGATGAGAAAGTGGTTGTGCCATCTGTAAATCGTGGTGTTCCATTTGTGACTACTCATAAAACGCGGGCAATTTCCCGCGCAATTCTAGAATTGGCTGAAGCAGTCCGCCAGCGTATTGCGGAGATGGATGCTTCGCGCGATTCTGAAAATGTGCCGAAGAGAGGGAGGTCGTAGATGTCTTTTCGAAAAAATGGTGTGACAGACGTATTTGGAACCCACCTGCCTCGCATTTATCGAGATGACACAATCATATTAACGATGGCTTCAGAGGAAGTGTGAGCAATGTCTTTACTACGGCGAATTGAGCAGGGGCAAGGGGTACAACACAAGGATGAAGATCAGGGACAATCGCGCTTGATGTCTCTGCAATCGAGACGGGTTGCTCCCCCTGGGGTTGGTACTCAGAGTGACACATATTTCGATTTGAAAACACGCGTACAAAATCGCCTGTTAGCTGAACTGGACCCAACCATCGATATTGCTCAGGTTGGTGTGGTTCGTGGTACTATTCGCGATCTGTTCGAACAAATATTAAGTGAGGAAAATATTGTTCTCTCACGGCAAGAGAAACACCGCTTATTTGAGCAAATTGCAGCAGAGATTCTGGGGCTAGGGCCTTTGCAGCCTCTTTTGGAAGATGAAACCATTACAGAAGTAATGGTCAATGGCCCGAAGAATATATATGTTGAGCGGGCCGGTAAAATCCATCGAGTGCCGATGTCTTTCGAAAGTGATGAACATGTGATGCGAATCATTGATCGTATCGTTGCTCCTTTGGGCCGCCGTATTGACGAATCCAGCCCTTATGTGGATGCACGCCTGCCGGATGGCTCGCGTGTTAATGCTGTGGTACCACCAATTTCACTGGTAGGTCCGACTATTACCATTCGTAAGTTCTCCACAACCCCAATTACTATAGAACAATTGGTAAAATTCGGCTCGATCACTCCAGAAGCCTTACAGTTTTTAAAGGCTTGCGTGGAGGCCCGTTTGAACATTGTCATCTCTGGAGGTACAGGTTCTGGAAAAACAACACTACTAAATATTCTTTCCCAGTTCATTTCTCATGATGAGCGTATCATCACCATCGAGAATGCGGCCGAGTTGCAACTACGCCAGGACCATGTTGTAACCCTGGAATCACGCCCGCCCAATATCGAGGGGAAAGGTGAAGTGACTATTCGTCAACTGGTTGTCAATGCACTGCGTATGCGGCCTGATCGTGTCATCGTCGGCGAGATCCGTGATGAGGCGGCCTTGGATATGTTGCAGGCCATGAACACCGGCCACGATGGTTCCATGACCACCGCCCACTCGAATGGCCCGCGGGATACTATTGCCCGTATCGAGACGATGACATTGATGGCAGGGATGGATTTGCCGATCCGAGCCATTCGTGAGCAAATTGCCTCAGCAATTGACATCATAGTTCACCAAGAGCGGTTGCGTGATGGTACGCGCAAAATTGTGAATATTACAGAAATCAGCGGGATGGAGGGGGACATCATCACAATGACAGATATATTCATCTTCGAGCAAAGTGGTATCGAAGACGGTAAAGTCATTGGTCGATTACGCCCAACAGGGTTGCGGCCAAAGTCAATTAACCAGATTGAAGCTGCTGGGATACATTTGCCACCTTCGACCTTTGGTATTGGAGCCAGACGTGGTTATTAGCCTGATTGAGTTGTCAAGCCAAGGATAATCAAATGCCACCCATGACACTCATTTTATTACTGGGCGGAGTATTAGCCCTCATTCTCTTGACTGTAGGTATTGTGGTCTCTGTTGGCAGTGAGCGATCATTGGTAGATAAGCGCCTCGGCCAATATGTAGAAGAAGATATGGTTGCAGGTGTGGAAGGATCAGATTCCACAGCCTTAACTGATTGGGTCAATGTTCAAGTTGAGCGTTCTAAGTGGGGCGGAGGAGTTGCGCGTAATTTGGCGCAGGCTGATTTGAAACTGAAACCGGCGGAATATGTCGCCTTGATGGTTATTGCTTCCATTGGACTTGGCGCTGTTACCTGGTATTTCGGCGGCAAAGCCATATTATCCGCAGTGATTGGAATACTCGTGGGGTTATTTCTGCCGCGTATCTATGTTGGGCGGCAAAAAACGCAACGGTTGCAAAAATTCAATGGACAACTTGCAGATATGCTTAACCTGCTTGTCAATGGTCTGCGGGCCGGTTTTTCTACAGTCCAGGCTATGGAAGCAGTTAGCAAAGAGTTGCCGCCCCCAATTTCCGTCGAGTTTCGGCGCGTGGTGCAAGAAATGCAATTGGGTATCCCTATGGAGACTGCTCTTGATAACCTGTTCCGGAGAATACCCAGTGATGACCTTGACCTGATCATTGCGGCTGTCAATGTCCAGCGTGAGGTTGGCGGTAACTTGGCAGAAATATTAGATACGATCTCTTACACTATTCGCGAACGAGTACGCATCCAAGGTGAAATTCGAGTTTTGACAACCCAAGTAATGTACTCTGGCCGCTTTCTGGCCATGTTACCCATAATTTTATCTGTGCTCCTGTGGCTGATTAATCAGGAATATATGGGGCAGTTCTTTGGGGATAATATTCTATGCGGTGGCATTATGCTTGGTGTGGCTGCCATCATGATCGCGTCGGGTTATTTTGTCATGACCCGAATCGCGAAAATCGAAGTTTGATTTGCGAGTATGACTGCACTGAAAAAACTCTCTTACCGCGGAGAACGCAGAGAAAAACCTAAAACCAGGTTTAGGAATTCATGCCAGAATCTGAGCAAAGTTCCGAAATCTTAAACTGATTTTCAAAAACCTCAGCGATCTCCGCGTGCTCTGCGGTGAAATAACCTTTTTTCAGTGGACTCGAGTATCATCTCGAAAATATAAGTGGGTAGGGGTTCGCAATACGCCGCAGGCGCATTGCGAACCCCTACGTTTTCCCCTATTTGCTATCTTGCCCATAGGTATCGAGATGATGCGCAAAACCATACATTTATGAGACTGGTTGGAGATAAACGATGAGCGGTACCTTAGTTATCATAATTATTGGTGTGATTGTCATTGGCAGCGCGATAGCTCTGGTTGTAGTAGGCCTGCGTGATACATCAGATCGAGTTGATCCGTTACAGGAACGTCTGGCCGAATTTGCTTCCCGAGGGGAGACAGTCAACTTAGAAGAAATCGAGTTGTCTCAATCGCTAACCGAACGTATCTTTTTCCCCATGGCGCGCGGGCTGGGAGAATTTGCGCTTCGATTCACACCTCAAAACGCGCTCCAAGAAACAGCCCGAAAACTGGAGCAGGCCGGGAATCCTCGTGGAATGGACCCCACCATGTTTTGGGCTAGCCGCTTTATGGCCGCTGTTGGAATGGCAGGGCTTCTCTTGTTTGTTTTTTCTATCGCAGCCGCAAATTGGACCTGGGGGCGGAAGATAATGATCATTGGTATTTTTACTCTGTTGGGGTTTTATTTGCCAGAACTTATGCTCACCAGCCGTATTCAACGCCGTCAAAAAGAAATTCGAAAATCCATGCCCGATGCTCTCGATCTATTGACCATTTGCGTCGAGGCGGGTTTGGGATTTGACGGAGCGATGTCTAAGGTAAACGAGAAATGGGACAACGAACTTTCGCTTGCTTTTGGACGCGTGCTCCGAGAAATTCAGTTGGGAAAGTTGCGCCGCGAAGCCTTGCGGGACATGGCTGAACGCATTGGTATTGATGAAATGACAAGTTTTGTCGCTGCCATTGTTCAAAGTGAGCAGTTAGGTGTTAGCATGTCCAGAGTTTTACACATTCAGGCAGATCAGATGCGGGTAAGACGCCGCCAAATAGCAGAAGAGGAAGCCCAAAAAGCCCCAATCAAAATGTTATTCCCCATGGTCTTCTTAATCTTCCCCTCCATTTTGATCATTTTGTTAGGCCCAGCGATATTGATGATGATGGGGTCGATGCTGGGAAGTTATCTTTAGCCGTTAGCGAGGATACGTGCGCTTGGTCTCAAGGAGGCCAGTGGTGCGCTATTATTTATATCAATGGTTTTGGACAGCTTTAGATTGGTTATACCCGCCAAATTGTGG
>JBDRGC010000397.1:0-3690 GCA_043818215.1 Chloroflexota bacterium
CCACAAACCCATAACCTTCGGAGAACATCTCACCGCGGATGATCTCAACCTCCCAGCCGGGGACGTAGAAATGAATACGATCAAGGAAAGCCGAATCATAATATTGCTGGGGCAGCTCATCGAACAGGTCGGTGTGCATCAGCATGTATTGCAAATCGTGCCTGGTGTTCCCCACAAAAACCATGGATGCCTCAGCGCCAATGGTGTCAATCCCCCGCGAAAAGGTTTTGTTTGCCATGTAATTTTTAAGTATGTCTACCAATGCTTTGTTGGCGCGTTTCTTGCGACCGGCAAATTCATCGAAGGCGACCACGTCCCAATAACCCACCAACCCGATATTTCCTGTACTGTTGTTGACAAACAATTTGGGAACTGTGACCTCCCCCCCAGAAATCAAAATGCCATGAGGCGAGAAATCCGAGAAAATATGCGATTTGCCGGTTCCCTTGGGGCCGAGTTCAATCAGGTTGTAGTTGCGCTCACAGTAGGGCACAAGGCGCATTAGTTGCAGCAGTTTCTTGCGAGGCGTGAACAGCTCCGGGTTGAAGCCGATACTTTGCAAGAGCAAATCGATCCATTCCTCGGCGCTGAACTGCCGCCGTGCGTCCAGGTAACGCTCATAATCGAAATGCGATAGCTGAATGGGTTTGATACTCTCCAAAATCCAGGGCACGGTGCGGGCGTCATCCGAATAATGATAAGCGATCTCCGCAATGCACCAAACGCCGCTGACCAGTAATTTGGGATGCCGTTTGACGGTATCGACATCGATCAAGACCTGCTTGATCCCCAGATTGGAAAAAACCGCTTCGTAAGCATCGGACTTCTCATTCAGGGCCACGCTGATTTTGTCGATCACCCGGTGACGGCCGCGCTCCCGGATGATGGATTTCGTCAGGTTGGCTCCGTTGCGATGGACATAGTGCTTACGTAGGATTTCTTTGATGGTCTCGATCCCTGACTGAATGCTGGCTTCATCGGATGTGGCACAATACTGGCCCAGCAGGTATTCCAAAACATAGGTAGGGACGATGGCATTGCCTTTGACGGTTTTGACCAGGTCTTTGCGGACCACCACACCGGCGAAATGTTCGTTGATCTTTTGGTCGAGTCTGTTCATCAAATTTGCCTTCTAAAAATCGAAATCACTGGTAAATGAGCGGCGCAGGATATAGCGCACTGATTTGTATTCACGATAATGGGAAGTCCCCGCAACCTGTTCTTCCAACTTCAGGATGACTTCCTGGTCGTTGGCCTGATCTGCTTTGCTGCTGAACACAAAACGCAGATTGGCTTCGCGTTCACGCGGGTTCTCGGAAGTCAGATCAAAGATCAAATCATGCGTATCCGAGATCAAGACGCCAGCCTGAGTGTAAATTCCGGCCCGCAGCTCGCGGGCCTGGGTTTTGCTGGTTACAGGTTGATCCTGGTAGAAGGCCACCGCTAACTGTCCGGTGGTTATGATCGAAGATGAACTGCGCAAGATTTCGACTTCCACTTTGCCAACATCGCTGGTGCGTTTTTTGTTGATCCGCAATAAGGGAACGATCACTTCTTGCAGAGAAGCGCCTCCATGAACATAGCGGCTGCCCGCTCCCTTCAAGCGCAGGCGGTTGATCGATTTAGGGATCATGAACTCCAGATCACCTGTCAGGCCTAAATCTGCGGCGCTGAAAGCCTTGACGCTGGCATTGGGCTGCAATCCCCGCCCAATCACAAAGCGGCGGTCGCGATACAGGATTTCATCGCCTGCCACATCCACACCCGCGAACTCACTCTCATCAATGGGACGGTGCTGATAGATGAAGCCATGATCGGCAGTCACCAGCATATTGGTAACATTGGCGGCTGCCAGTTTTTTGATGATGTCGATCAACTCATCCAGAGCCTGCTCAACCGCTTCGCAGGTGCGCTCTTCGGTATCACGTTTATCGCCCACCGCATCAATCCGGTTGTGGTAAACGTAGATTACCCTATGATCACGCACCAGCGCCCGGCTTTCGTCACGCGTCATCGCCAACAAATCATCGCAGCGCAGAGCGGCAGCCCCTTCGGAGATGGCCTGCGCCAGAATTTTGGCCCGGTTATCTGTTCCGGCAGTGCTTTGCCCATCTGCATAAACGACCCCATTTTCGCGGATTTCCAGACTTTTATGGGGGAGCAAGGCAGCCATCCCCAATTGGGTATAGCTCGGCAGCACAGATAAGATCGGCTCTAACTCGGCTTGATAGCGGTCTTCGCTGCGGACCCGCTCCAACAATTCCTGACCGGCCTCATAGCGCAATGCGTCCGAAATGATGAGTACGACTTTACGCTGGTGCAGGATGAAATCCATGACAAATCGCTCGTAGAATTCCCTTTGGGGGATAACCGGGGGAATTTCCCAGGTCTGGGCAGGATCGAGTACCTCCTGCCAGCGGTCGTTGACACGCAGCAGAAAATTGTTGGTGTATAGGTTTTCGATCTTTTCCATCAACGGCTGCAATAGCGAGACCTGTTTAGATATCCGGGCATGAAAAATGAACTTACGATAGCCCGAATCCAATTGGTACCAGGTTTCGCAGTATTTCTGGATGCCATCCTGAAGCGAGTTGATCTCGAGCTTGACCTGATTGAGAGCAGCCATGAATTGGGCAGCCTGTTCGATGGCCTGATAGACATGCTCGTATCGAGAATACCAGTGGCTGTTACGCCGCCGCCAGACCAGGTTAGCGCAATCGCCAACCGAAATGGTGCGTTCAGCTACCCGGCTCACCAAATCGTCGAGAATCTTCTGGTCGATCAGTTGGAAGACATCCAAATCTTTCAGTGTGTCCAGATTGCGTTTGTATAGATCGGCTTCGATATTCAAGTCGCTTGCGCATTGATCGGAGAGTACCTCGAAGGCGGCATGGTGACGGAGGCTGTCTTTCCAGCGATTCAGAAAGACCTGGGATTCGGCGGTCAGGGGGGCTGTCTCTCCCACCCCCAGGGCATAGACCGATTGGAACAAGGCAATGCAAAAATCACGCCCTCCCGGGGTGTCGGAATCGTATCCGAAAACGCGCCCCACCCGCCCCCAGAGAAAACCCTCCAGGTTGGCGCGCTGGATCAAGCGGTAGCGTTCATCCCGCTCTTGGGCCAGTTCATCGAGCAGCATTTCAAGGATGTCTGCCAGGCGCGGCTCGGTGCTGGCATTGACGCACACCGCCAGCATCTTCATGCGGATCATGCTTTCAGTGTCTTCAGCGGGTTTGAGTTTGGCTTGGAGGGCTGTGCGTCGGGAAGCCGCCCGGTAGAATTCGGTGTGATCCTGCACCACAGGCCAGAACTCAGGCCCCAGGCCCAACTCACTGAGCCACAATGAAACCTGATCGGCGCGGAATTCGCCCTGTGCCAGTTGCACATCCAACAGCCAGTTATCCAGATAATCCGGTTCAGGCCCTTCGTGATAGAGCAGAAATTTCTGATCGGGTTCTTCCCGCAAGATACGGTGCTTGATCCCATACTGGTTATTCTCGATCTCGATCTTCTCCACCCCAGGGAGCGATAAAGCCTCGGATTTGGCGCGCAACTCTTTTTTGGCGTCGTACCAAAATACGATCCGGTATCTATCAAATAATCGGTGTATAGCGGAATTGATTTTATCCATCAGATGATTTTTATTCCCGGCAATGTTGAATATCGCCGGATTTTGGATGATTTATTTGC
>JBDRGC010000398.1:0-2215 GCA_043818215.1 Chloroflexota bacterium
CTTAAGCAAAATCAAATCTTTACAATCCCCATAGATAATGGTAAGTATTTAACGGCTTCTCGGAGCGGCCCAGTCCAACAAAGCTTTATCCATCATCCCGCTGATTAAACGTATCGTCCGTGCTTTTTAAACTGTTTCTACCAAACTGGGCTTCCCTGCTCTTTTGTCCTGCGGGACAATGGATAAAACTCTCTACGTTGTGTGAGAAATGAAATATGAATATGATGACAAAATGGCTTGGCCTAATCATTCTGATAAGCCTTTTCTTGATTTCTTGGATGTCCTTTGCTCAATCACAGCCACCAGCCCCAAGTCTGCTTAAAAGCAGTCGAAATAAACAAACCACCTCCGAACAGGGCAAGTATATATCCGATAGCGAGAAGGGTACAAGACAAGACGGGCCTATTATCAAGATACCATCCGCCTCGGAGGCCGACGCCAAAGCCGCAAAACAAGAAAAAATGAGGATGAGAAAGCGTCGAACGAACGGCGGTTGACTTACTCTACAATCTGGCTCGCTATTGTCACCACTTTTCTTGCTGTTTTCACTGGTTATCTCTGGATAGCCACTCGCCGACTTGTTATTGGAGCAGAAAAGACTGCCGAAAGACAACTGCGGGCCTATGTTTTGGTGGTTGCTACTGGTAAGATTCCAAATTCTATAAATCCAAGTCTCCCCGCCTATCAGATCAAAATAAAGAACACCATGAAGAGTTGGCGAGGCATTGGGATACATGAATTCCCTCTGGTTACTGAACTTAAGCCAATGGGCGGTGTAACCGATGCCGACCTTGTTGTTGGAAGCCAATGCGAGTCTGTCCTTCCAATACGCAGGGTTACTCCTTTTTCTCCCGAGCAAATTGCTAGCGTAAAAGTAGGAACACATGCCATTTACATATTTGGTCGAGTCGAATATAGAGATGCTTTTGGCTTCCCTCATTTCACCGATTTCTGCTTGTGTGAAATTGATGGAGGCCCCGATGCCGGATTGAAACATACACCAAGTGGCAATAACGCAGATTAGAGAAAACATTCCATACCCCTCTGAAATTTGTGGAACTGACATAACCAATCAATCAACCCGATGCTTGACAGCACGGGTTATTTCAGGCGTTCGACGGCACAAAAACCCATGACGAGGGATTTTCTCACCGCCGACCGCCGGAGATAAAAATATGTATTTTCACGGTAAGAAATGCTTGACAACGGTATGACTGCAGTTATACCATGCCTTTATGAAAACAGCCATATCCATTCCTGACGACATATTTGCATCCGCAGACCGCTTGGCGAAACGGCTTCAGATGTCTCGCAGCGAACTCTATGCGCGTGCTGTACAACGGTATGTAACGGAATGCCGTCATACCGGCGTGAAAGAGAAATTGGACAAAGTGTATGCGTTTGAAGCCGAATCCGTTGATCCGGCGGTGCTGAATGCACAAGCCGCATCCATTCCCCCGGAGGAATGGTGATGCAACGCGGGGATATCTGGTGGGCCTCACTTCGACCGCCGACGGGTTCTGAGCCAGGCTACCGCCGCCCCGTGCTCATCGTTCAGAGCGACGATTTCAACGAGAGCAGGATCAACACGGTCGTTGTTGCCATCCTGACCTCCAATCTGCGCCTCCAGGCTGCCCCCGGTAACGTGTTCCTGACGAAGCGGACCACCAGGCTTGCCAAGGATTCGGTAGTCAACGTTTCCCAGGTTGTCACTTTGGACAAGTCATTCCTGACGGAGCGGATCAGCACGATTTCTGTGGACAAAATGAGTGACGTGGACGACGGTCTCCGTCTCGTGCTCAATTTGTAGGAAATGCCGTCGAACGAATAAGGATAGATTGTGTGAGCGCAGCGAACCACGATCTTATCCTGTAGTTGGAACGAATAAGGATAGATTGTGTGAGCGCAGCGAACCACGATCTATCCTGTAGTTGGACGAGCCCGGCATGTGGAGCGGAGGTTCAATATAAGCAAATATCTTTATTTAAATGTGCGGTGGTGGAAGTCCGGATTGGACGAGTGTTTTCTTTAGGGCGAGCGGGATCGGTTGGCTGGTAAAAAAGCCAAAAAAATGGATTCTATGTCATAAAAATGATGAATCCTCCTGTGATTGAGTGAATGTGCAGGTTGCGCCGTTTTAGCGTGTTATCCTGATGCCCAGGCAGGCCGGCTAAAAGCCATGATTTTCATGGGAGCCTGACACTTGGGGCATTTA
>JBDRGC010000399.1:0-11881 GCA_043818215.1 Chloroflexota bacterium
CCAATCCCCAATCCCCAATCTCCAATCTCCAATCTCCAATCTCCAATCTCCAATCTCCAATCTCCAATCCCCAATCCCCAATCCCCAATCTCCAATCTCCAATCTCCAATCTCCAATCTCCACTCTCCACTCTCCACTCTCCACTCTCCACCCTCCACCCTCCACTCATGAATTATCTCTGGTCCCCCTGGCGTATGTCATATATCCTAAATCCCCAAGAAGAGGGCTGTGCATTTTGCAATGCTATAGCCCACAGGCCCGATGGCCCCGAAAACTTGATCGTTTATCGTAGCCAGCGGGCTTTTGTGATTCTCAACCGCTACCCTTACAACAGTGGGCACTTGATGGTCGTTCCGTATAAACATTGTCCTTCACTTGATGGTCTCGACCCCGAAACCCGCGCCGAGATGATGGAATTGACGAATGATTGTGTCCAATTATTGCAAACTGAACATAACGCTCAAGGCATAAATATAGGCATAAATATTGGCAACGCCGCAGGCGCAGGTATTCCTCAGCACATTCATTTACATATCGTGCCCCGTTGGACGGGTGACGCTAATTTCATATCTACCATAGGAGAAACGCGCGTTGTACCCGAAGCACTCGAAGAAACCTACACTCGGATTTGGGAGTCTTGGGAGAGGGTGAAGCGCGAGGCATGAGGCATGAGGCAAGAGGCATGAGGCAAGAGGCAAGAGGCAAGTGGCAAGTGCAAGAGGCAAGAGGCAAGTTGCAAGTGGCAAGTTGCAAGTGGCAAGAGGCATGAGACGTGAGGCAAGAGGCAAGAGGTATGAGGCGTGAAGCATGAGACTTAAGGCGTGAAGACAAGCCACATGCAAACATGCCACATGCCAACATTCCATGAATTTATTGTAAAGAAGGAAGGAGACTATGACCGATAAACAATACCAACCCGTTATATTGAGTGCCGTACGTACCCCCTCAGGGCGTTTCCAGGGAAGCTTGAGTGGATTCACGGCCCCGAAGTTAGGTGCCATCGTTATAAAGGAGGCCGTTGAACGCGCCGCCATTCCAAACCCTGCCGATATCGATGAAGTCTACATGGGCAATGTTGTCTCGGCTGGCTTAGGCCAAAACCCTGCCCGCCAGGCAGCCATCTTCAGCGGACTTCCCGCTACCGTGGGAGCTACAACCATCAACAAAGTCTGCGGCTCAGGCCTGAAATCTGCCATGTTGGCAGCGCAGGCTATTCATGCGGGCGAGGGCCAGTTATTTGTGGCTGGCGGTTTCGAAAGCATGAGTGGGACTCCATATTTGGTTTATGGACGTGGCGGGCAATTGCGCTTCGGCCACACCCAACTCACCGACGCACTTCTGAAGGATGGCCTGTGGTGTGCTCTCGAAGATTGGAGCATGGGCGAGGCGGCCGAGTTCATCGCCGAAGAGTACAACGTCAGCCGCGAGGCCATGGATGAATTGGCGTACAATAGCCACAAGAATGCCATTGACGCCATCGACGGAGGCAAATTCGAAGCCGAGATCGTCCCGATAGAGATTAAAGGACGCAAGGGCCAGGTAACAATTTTCGACACCGACGAAGCCCCGCGGCGGGATACATCGCTCGAAGTGTTAGCGAAATTGCGTCCTGCTTTTGTCAAAGATGGCAAAGTCACCGCTGGCAATGCCCCCGGCTTGAACGATGGAGCCTCCGCGGTGGTGGTTTCCAGCCGGGCCAAAGCCGAAGAAATGGGCGTCAAACCCCTGGCCCGCATCGTCGGCTACGGGCAGGCGGCTGTGGAACCCAAGTATCTATTCTACGCCCCAGCTAAGGCGATCCCGATCCTGCTGGACAAAATTGGCTGGACCCTGGCCGATGTGGACTTGATCGAACTCAACGAAGCCTTTGCCGCTCAGGTGTTGGCCGATGGTTACGCCTTGGCCGATATTGGTTGGGATTGGGACAAGGTCAATGTCCACGGCGGGGCTATTGCCCTCGGCCACCCAATTGGGGCTTCAGGCGCCCGCGTCCTCACCACCCTGATCTACGCCCTCAAGGACCGCAGTCTCAAGCGCGGCATTGCATCCCTCTGTCTGGGTGGCTCTGAAGCTGTGGCGATGGCGGTCGAGATCGAGTAGGAATCAGGAAACCAGGAAACCAGGAAACCAGGAAACCAGGTATCAGGAAACCAGGAAACCAGGGATCAGGAAACCAGAAAACAGTGAGCAAGTGGTATTCACTGATATACTGATTCCTGATCTACTGATCTACTGATCTACTGATCTACTGATCCACTGACCAACAAAGGAGCAACACATGAAAATCGAAAAAATCTTCATTCTCGGCGCAGGAACCATGGGCAATGGAATCGCCCAGGTTGCTGCCACAGCTGGCTACCAGGTCACATTGATGGATGTCGTGCCGGAGCAATTGGAACGCGCTCAGGCCGCCATCGCCAAATCGGTGGGCAAGCTCTTTAGCAAGGAACGCATCACCGCCGCGCAAAAGGAAGCCGCCCTCGATATCGCCACTGTCACCACGTTGGACACCGTCGCCGGTGCGGATCTGATCATCGAGGCCGCCACCGAAAACCCGGAACTCAAATTCAAGATTTTCCGCGATATCGACGCACACGCCCGCCCCGACGCGATTCTGGCGTCCAACACTTCCTCCATTAGCCTGACCAAGATCGCCGCCGCCACCAGCCGCCCCGCAAAGGTCATCGGGATGCACTTTATGAACCCGGTGCCCCTGATGAAATTGGTGGAGATCATCCGCGGCCTCTCGACCTCGGACGAAACCACTCAGGCCGTGGTCGAAGTCTGCCGGGTGATGGGCAAAGACCCCGTGGAAGCCAACGACTCGCCGGGCTTCATCTCCAACCGCATCCTCTGCCCGATGATCAACGAGGCCATCTTTACCCTGCAAGAGGGCATTGGCACCCCCGAGGCCATCGACACAGTGATGAAGCTGGGCATGAACCATCCCATGGGGCCGCTCGCTTTGGCAGACCTCACCGGCCTCGATGTGGTACTATTCGTGATGGAAGTGCTCCAGCGCGACCTGGGCGAAGACAAATACCGCCCGGCCTACCTGCTGCGCAAAATGGTCGCTGCCGGTCACTTGGGACGGAAGAGCGGCAAAGGTTTTTATGATTACAGCGGGTAAAGAGTATACAGGTAAACAGCTTGGATACTGCTTGGAACCCTTGTATACCTTGTATACCCTGTATACGTAGTTGCTCAAAATGTTAGTGATGCATTGCATCCCCAAGGATGCGTACCCACCAATAAAACCGAATTGTAAATGGTAAATGGTGAATTATAAATGGTAAATGCTGGCTGCGCTGTATGAACTTCATTTACAATTTACCATTCACCATTTACCATTTACCATTTCATTCCACCCTGCATAATTCAAATGATGCACTTGATAAAGTGCATACCCAAAGGGCATAATAATGCAGTTCTATCGCCGCTTGACCACCAAGATTTTGAGCAATTACCTGTATACTTTATCTACCTGTCTACCCCGCATTTGGAGGATACCCATGAGCATCGATTTACGCGAAATGACCATCAACGATTACGACGAAGTTCTCTCGCTTTGGCAAGGCACTGAAGGCATCGGGTTGAGCGATGCTGATTCCAAAGAGAGCATCATGCGCTTTCTCGACCGCAACCCAGGCCTCAGTTTTGTGGCTATGGATGGGGATGTGCTAGTCGGGGCGGCGTTGTGCGGCCACGACGGTCGGCGGGGCTATATTCATCATCTAGCCGTTGCCAGCTCCCACCGCAAGCAGGGGATTGGCAAGTCTCTGGTAAGCCGCTGCATGTACGCTCTCCTGCGCATCGGTATCCCAAAATGCCACCTCTTCACCTTTGGCGACAACCAGGGCGCCATCGAATTCTGGAATAAAATCGGCTGGACGGAGCGGGTTGAGTTGATGATGATGTCGCAGCAGATCGCGGCCGATTGACCGCTGACGGACGACCGCCGACCGAAGACGGAAGACAGAAGACCGAAGACGGAAGACCGAAGACGGAAGACCGAAGACGGAAGACCGAAGACCGAACGCGGTTCTCCGTCCCCCGTCTCCCGTCCCCTGTCCCCCGTCCCCCATCCCCCGTCCAGAGAGGCACAATGAGCCATCCCGTTTTCATCTCCCACACCAGCAAAGATGACGCGTTCGTCAAAGCCTTGCGTGAGAAGCTGGCAACGCACGGCATTTCGACCTGGGTCGATGCGCGCGAATTAGTCGCCGGGGACAAATTGGCCTCTGAAATCGAGCAAGCCATCGAGACCGCCCGTGCCTTTATCGCCGTGCTCAGCCCCCATGCGATCAACTCCCGCTGGGTGAGCAAAGAAATCCACAAAGCACTGGAAGTCGAAGCCCAACGCCAGGGAGAGGGCTACCTCGTCATCCCGGTGATGCTGCCGGGCATCGAAGCGGGCGCCCTGACCCTGTGGTTTGGCGACGCAGAACCCGTCGGGCTGCCCATCCAAACCGACGTCGGCGGGCTGGACGTGGGTATCATCCCCCTGCTGGAGGCTCTGCGCGAGCGACTGCCGGATGACCGCCCTTCGATCCGCGACATTGCCGCAGCCCCGGTCGACGAACTCATCCTGCGGCTGCGAGACCCGCATATCGAAGAGCGGGCCGGCACGCGCCGCGCCGCCGCCACCGCCACCCTGATCTACGACCCCGCCGACCCGGGCAAGCGCAAGGTAGAAAGCCAGCGATTCCAATTCACCGCTCCGCTGGGGGCCATCGAGCACGCTGAAATCCGCTGGTACTTGGAGGAATACTACCGCTGGCCGGTGGGCGTTTTCCAGCAGCGGGCCGCGCGCACCGAGGATCAGCTGCTCGCCTGGGGCCAGGCACTTTACCGCGCCACCCTGGGGATGGCTGCCGCCCACAATGCGCTGTCCTCCTGGCAGTCCGCACCCGCAGCCGCCGCCCGCCGCCTCTCCATCGAAGTCGATGCCGACCCCATCCTCACCGCTGACGACGATGCTTCGCCGCAATCCGCCATTCGCCATCCCTCATCCGCCATTCGCCATTCCTCACCCGCCCCCCGCCATCCCTCATCCGCCCCCCGCCATTCCTCATCCGCCATTCGCCATTCCTCATCCGCCATTCGCCATTCCTCATCCGCCACCCGCCATTCCTCATCCGATGAAGCCGCCTCGGCTCTGCTGGCCCTGCCCTGGGAACTGCTCCACGATGGGCGCAGCTACCTCTTCCAGGGGCGTACCCCCGTGCGGGTGCGCCGCCACCTGCCCAACCGTCACAGCATGGATCGCGCCATCGCCGAACTGCCCATCCGGATTCTGCTGGTCAGCCCGCGGCCCGATGACGAGCACGCCGGCTATATCGACCACCGCCTCAGCGCCCAGGCTTTGGTCGCGGCGGTCGAAAATCTGGGCGCGCTGGTCGAATTCGAGGTGCTCACTCCGCCCAACTTCGCGGCCCTACGCGCCGCGCTGGAGCAGGCCGTCGCCGAGAGCAATCCTTATGAAGTCATCCACTTCGACGGGCACGGAGTCTACGATGCCCACAAAAGTTTGGGCGCCCTGGTCTTCGAAGACCCCCGCGATGCCGGGGTACTCAGCCAGCGGCGTAGTACCCTGGTCGATGCCGGGGAATTCGCGGCCCTGATGCGTGATTACCGTATCCCGCTGGTCTTTTTGGAGGCCTGCCAGAGCGCCCAGTTCGAGCATGACCCGACTGCCTCGGTCGCTGCCCAACTGCTGGATGCCGGGGTGACTTCGGTGGCGGCCATGACCCACAGCGTGCTGGTGGAGACCGCCCGGCGTTTCACCCAGGCCTTTTACCGATCCCTGGCCGCGGGTGCCCGGGTGGGGGATGCCATGCTGGCCGGGCAGAAGACCCTGGCCGAAGATAGCTACCGCATCGACATTATGGGGGCCGGAGAATTGCATTTGCAGGATTGGTTCGTCCCGGTGCTTTATCAGGAAAAGCAGGACCCGCAATTATTCGACCGGGTTCCCGACGCCAAAATCCAGGAATTGGGGCGGGCTGCCGCGAAATTGAGCCTGGGTGCCCTCCCGGAGCCTCCCGCGCACACCTTTATCGGGCGCAGCCGGGAATTGCTGGCCCTGGAGCGTTTGCTGCTGCGGGAGGGGGGCGACGACCAGCGGCGGCAATACGCCGTGATCGTGGGGGCCGGCGGGGCCGGCAAAACCACCATCGCCGTGGAGTTAGCCCAGTGGCTGGCCCGCACCCAACGCTTCGACCGCGTGGCCTTCGCCAGCCTGGAATTCACCCATGACGACCGTGCTCTGCTCGACTCCCTGGGCCGCCAACTCTGCGGCGTAAATTACAGCGTAGCCGAGTACAAGACCCTGGCGGAGGCGCGCCTGCCCGTAGACCGCGCTTTGCGAGATCAGTGCGTGCTGCTGGTGGTTGACAACGTCGAAACTATCCTAACTCCTAACCTCCTAACCCCTAACGAGAGAGGGTTAGAAGTTAGGGAGTTAGGCGTTAGGGGTGCGGAGGAAATTTTCGCTTTGTTGCAAAACTTGCTGGCCGCCTCCCCGCAGACCCGCCTGCTGCTGACTTCGCGTGAGACTTTGCCGGCACCCTTCGATTTTGGCAAACAACACCTGCGCCTGGGCGCTTTGAGCCAGCGCGACGCCGTGGATTTGGTGAGCCATGTGATGACGGCCGCGGGCCACGAACCGCCCGCCGCCGACCCCGGCGAGACTCCCGAGGAAGTCACTGCCCTGGTGGAAGCCGTGGGCCGCCACGCCCGTGCCCTGGTGCTCATCGCCCGCGAAGTAGCCTCCCGCGGCGTGCGCGCCGTGACCAGAGACCTGGCCGGGATCATGGCCGCTTTGGAGGCCAGATACCCGGGGCAGAGGGAGAACTCGTTGTTTGCGAGTGTGGAGCTTTCGCTGCGAAGGCTGACGGATGAAGGCAGAAGGATGATAAAACCCCTGGGCGCATTTCATAGCGGCTGTAATTTGTGGACATTGATGACAGTACTAGAAATTGATGAAAGTACTGCTTCCCAATTTACCAATTTACTAATTTCCGTTGGCCTCGCCCAACCCGACGAATACAGCTACCTGCACCTCGACCCCGCCCTGCCCCCCTACCTGTGGGGCCAGATGAGTGCCGAGGAGCAGGTCGCGGCCCGCGCAGGCTGGGGGCAGGCCATGCGCGCCCTGGTTGATTTTTTGTACCAACAGCGTTTCAAAGACAGGCTTTTATGCAACCGGCTGACCCTGCTGGAACTCCCCAACCTGCTGGCCGCCCTGGATTGGGCCGCAGCCACCCTGTCCCCCGAGGAAGTGGTGGACTTGGCCGGGAGCGTCGAGCAGTTGCTGGCGAACCTGAATCGGCCGCGGGCGTTGGCCCTGGCCGTGGCAGCCCGCCAACGGGCAGCGAAGAAATTGGGGGAGTGGGGAAGTGCCAATTTCGAGCACCAACGCCTGGGGATCGAGCGCACCCTGGCCGCCGGGAACCTGCCCGCGTCCCACGAAGCTGCCCAGAAGTTACTCCAGCGTGCCCTGGCAGCCGGGAAGTCCGCTTACCCCAGCGCGGATTACGATATTGCCTTTGCCCACATCCTGCTCGGCCGCGTACTGAGCATGGGCGGAGCGGCCACCGCGGCGCTGGAACCCCTGAACGCGGCCCAAGTCCGTTTCGAGGCGTTGGGCGCGACGGGAAATCAAAGCGCGGCCCGCATGGCTTCGGCGGCAATCACCGAGCAAGCGGATTGTTTGACAGCGGAGGGAAGGTTGGAAGATGCTGCCACAGCCTATCAAGCCGCAATGGAACTTGATGAAAAACGCGGCGACATACGTGATGTGGCGGTTGGCAAAATCCAGCTTGGCACGGTGCGCAAGGATCAGCGGCGTTATAAGGAGGCTCTGGCTGCTTTTGAAGAAACGCGAAAAATATTTGAAGGGCTTGATGAACCAGAAGGGGTTGCTACCGGCTGGCACCAGACCGGAATCGTGTACCAGCAGGCCGGGGACTACGCCGCAGCCGAGCGCGCTTACCGCCAGGGCTTGACCATCCGGGTGAGCCATAATCTTCGCAGGGACGAAGGCGCCAGCCTGAACGAGTTGGGGCTGCTTTACAAGAATATGGGCCGCCTGGAAGAAGCGGTCACTTTCTACCGTCAGGCCGCGGATATTTATGTGGAGATTGGAGATTTGAGATTTGAGGGAGGTACACGCAGCAATATCGGCAACACGCTCATCAAACTGCAACGCTACGACGAAGCCCGCCGGGAACTGGTGCGGGCGGTCGAGTGCAAACAGCCCTATGGTCACACCACCGAGTCGTGGAAGACGTGGAAGATTCTGGAGAACTTGGAAAAGGCCGTGGGGGATGCTGCGGCCGCGGCGCGAGCACGGGCCAAGTCAAAAGCGGCCTACCTGTCCTACCGGCGCGCTGGGGGGTATGCGCAGCCGGGGGAAGATGAGTATTTTGGGATCACGGAGGCGGAGTTGCGATAGAACACGGATTACGCGGATTTGACGGATTTACGCGGATTTTTAAATTTTAATTGTAAAATCTGCGTTCTATTCCAATGGCGGCTTAGTATTTAAAAATAATAAAAGAATCCGTGGTAATCCGTTCAATCCGTGTTATCCGTGTGTTATTCCAACGGCAGCTGATTAGTTGAAAAAAAAGAATCCGCGTAAATCCGCCCAATCCGCGTAACACCTGCACTTGCCGCAGGTGCAAGTGTCCGCGTTCTATCGACATGATACTTACCAAAGACCCCGTCTACGGACACAACGAAATCACCTCCCCCGTCATCCTCGACTTAATCCAGACCCGCGCCATGCGGCGACTGCACGGCGTTTTGCAGCACGGCGTCAGCGCGCTGGTGGGCGTCACCGTGCCAACCACCCGCTTCGAGCATTCCCTGGGTGTGATGCTGCTCGTCCGGCGGCTGGGGGCCTCCACCGAAGAACAAATCGCCGCCCTGCTGCACGATGTCAGCCACACCGCCTTCAGCCACGTCATCGACTACGTTTTCGACCGCCACGTAAACCAGGGCTACCACGAAGAGCATAAAATCGAATACGTCTCCGGCACCGACATCCCTGCCGCGTTGGCGAAGCACGGCTACGATTGGCTGGATTTTATGGACGAGGCGAACTTCACCCTTTTAGAGCAGGATTTGCCCCGCCTGTGCGCCGACCGCCTGGATTATTTTCTGCGTGACAGCCTGGATTTGGGGTTGGCCGCGGCCCCCGAAGTCAGTGCCGCCCTGGAGCATCTTACCGTTTCCGAGGGCCGCATCGTGACAGATTCACTCGAATCCGCCCGCTGGATGGGTTATACTTTCATCGCCGCCGACAAAGCCAGTTGGGCCAACTTCCGCGAGGTGGGGCTGTACGAATTGGCGGCGCGCTCCATCCGCCGCGGGCTGGAAATCGGCGTCCTGACCGAGGCCGACCTGTGGGGCACCGACCGTCCGGCCTGGGACAAGCTTCACGCCAGCACTGACTCCCAATTGCAGCACCACCTTCGCAGGGTGGATTCCGGCACCCGCTTCGTTTGGGACGCAGAGTCCCCCGAATTCCGCGTCAGCACTAAACTGCGCAGCATCGACCCGGATGTGCTCATCAACGGGCAAATCCAGCCCCTCTCGGCCCTCGACCCGGATTTCGCCCGCCATCGGGAAGAATATCTGGACGAGAATAGCGGTGAGTGGCCGATGAGGGTGGAGATTGGAGATTAGAGATTAGAGATTGGTGATAAGAGATTGGAGATTGGAGATTGGTCTGCAAGAAATCTCCAATCTCTAATCTCCAATCTCTTATCTCCAAGAGGTATAATTCCCTTTATGCACAACTTCCGTTTTTACCACCCTATCGAAGTCCGCTATGGAGACCTGGACCCCCAGGGGCACGTCAACAATGCCCGCTATCTGACCTACATGGAACAGGCACGCGTCAACTACGTCCGTGCAGTGGGAATGTGGGACGGGGGTTCGTTTTTGCACCTCGGCATAATCATGGCCGACGCACGCATCACCTTCAAGTCGCCTATCCTGTGGGGGCAGCCCATCCGCGTCGGCGTCAGCATCGTGCGCCTCGGAAGGAAAAGTATGGATAGCATCTACTCCATCGAAGACACCCAAAGTGGACGGATACTGGCCGACGGCAGCAGCGTATTGGTGGCCTACGATTACAAATCATCCAGCACGATTCCCATCCCCGATCACTGGCGGCAGATCATTGCCGACTTCGAAAATATCGGCAGGTAACTAGAGATTGGAGATTAGAGACTAGAGATTAGAGACTAGAGATTTCGTGTAATCCAATCTCCAATCTCCAATCCCCAATCTCCAATCTCCAATCCCCAATCTCCAATCTCCAATCTCCAATCCCCAATCCCCAATCTCCAATCTCCAATCTCCACTCTCCAATCCCAAAGGTATTCCCATGACCCCATTACCCAAAATCAACACCAACTACATGCTTGACATTTTGACTGCCCTCTTGAATATCCCCAGTCCGACGGGATACACCGAGGCCGCCATCGAGTACACCGAAAAGGCATTGGGAGAATTCCCCGCCCTCAGCCTGACGCGTACCCGCAAGGGGGGGCTGGTTGCCACCCTGCCGGGGGAGCGGGAGGATGCCCCTCGAGGGCTGACTGCCCACGTGGACACTTTGGGCGCCATGGTCAAAGAGATCAAACCCAACGGGCGGCTAAAGCTGACCAAACTCGGCAGCTTCGCCTGGAATACGGTCGAGGGGGAGGGATGTACAGTGTTCACCAGCGATGGTGAGCAAGTCCGCGGCTCGATTCTAATCGTTCTGGCCTCGGCGCACGTGTACGGGAATCTGGTTACCGAAGCCAAGCGCGATGACGAAACTATGGAAGTGCGCCTGGATGCGCGCACGAAGTCAGCAGCCGGAACCGAAATGTTGGGAATCTCGGTCGGCGATTTCGTAGCTTTCGACCCGCGGGTAGAAATGACCAACGGCTTCGTGCGCTCCCGCCATCTGGACGACAAAGCCTGCGTAGCTAATATTGTGGCGGCTGTCAAAGCTCTGCACGATGCGGGACTCAAGCCTGCCCAAACCACCACCATCCTGATCAGCAACTATGAAGAAGTCGGGCACGGGGGCGCCTCAGGTTTTCCCGCCGACCTGACCGAATTGGTGGCGGTGGATATGGCTGCCGTGGGGGTAGGCCAGACCTCCGACGAGTTCCACGCCTCGATTTGCGTAAAAGACACCGGCGGGCCTTACCATCACGGGTTGAGCCAGAAACTGCGCAAACTGGCCGACGAACACGCCATCCCTTACAAAGTAGATATCTATCCCTACTACGGCTCTGACAGCGAAGCCTACTGGCGGGCCGGCGGTGACGTGGCTGCGGCCCTCATTGGCCCCGGCGTAGATGCCTCCCACAATTACGAGCGCACTCACACCGATGCGCTGGTGGCGACCACAGAGTGGGTGCTGGCGTACTTGCTTGGTGAGTAATAAATACTCAGGCTATAACCAAGTGTCCGCGTTCTATTCCTTTGATGGCTGAGTAGTTTGACAATGTCACATTAATGTCACTGCGAGCGGAGTTTACGGAGCGTGGCAGTCTCCTTCATGACAAGGATGAGATTGCTCACCTGCACTGCACCAAACGCAGTGCGGTGCAAGTGTCAGCGTTAAAGCTGCTTCGCAATACCAACGGGTATACACTTGCGGTATGACATTTAATTTGGAATGCGACATTGTCAAAGTAGTTAAAGTGAATTAAGGAAAATCATGATCCTCTTGAACCCCAAAAAACACGACCGCCCCTATGCTGATGAAATATCTCGCCAGATCATGCTCAAGACCATCGAGTTCTTCGAGCAGAGGGGGAAGCAGGAACTCAAAGCCGATGACCACACCAGAGCCTGGTACGCTGAT
>JBDRGC010000400.1:0-3086 GCA_043818215.1 Chloroflexota bacterium
GTCCTTTGGTTGCCAGTACGCATACTTCTTGTTGCCGCTCATCCCACTGTCTATACATGGGCGACATGGATAGCACTGTTTGTTCATCTTTTGTCCACAAGTGAGACAGTTTATCTCCTCTCGCTCCGGCGCGGGGAAGCAGAGAAGATCACACTCGTTCATCTCCCTGGTCGCCGTTTCTATCAGGCCCTTTTCATTTTTTGCTTTATATGGTATGAACGGATTCGTGCTAATTGTGGTATCCCCTTCTTTTGGCACCCGGTACACCGGCCCCTCGTCCGCGCACTCGATGACGCGGTCCTTCCGCAGCCACATGAGTTCTCCTCGGCCACCATCGACCGGGTGGTAGACCGCGTTCCCATCCACATCGCAGCTATCAGTCTTGCAAACTTCCATCAGCACGTATAGCCTGCTCATTTTTCACCCCCGACTACTTTTCTAAACTCGGCCCATATTTGGGAAATGGTATCTTCTAGCAATACAGTGATATTATTGTCCAGTGCATGCAATCCAGTATGAGGGAGTATGTCCAATTTGCCGCATGCCCGTACAACTTCTTTCCATGCGATGTCCCGTATGGTCCACGTTGTCGTTGAGTGGTCGTTCATTTTTATGCCTCCAGGTTTTCCTGTTCATTCTTTGACCTGCATAACTTCAGTTCCCCTTCCAGTATCTCGATATATGCTCGTAAATACTCAGGATCGTTTTTACATTCTGCCAGTTTGCTAGCCATCCATTGCTCGACCGTACTCATTTCTCATCTCCCGGCAGCCTGATCGGGCCTGCCCACCGGTCTGACTCATCTACATCTAATACCCTGTTTCCGTTCATGTAAAAAATCTTTCCGACTCTAGACACACAGCATATCACAATAGGTTCTACCCCTGCCATGCTCATCCAATACCACCCCTCCTCTGTCGGCGGCTCGGTCGTCCATTTAAGGGGCGGATTTTCATCAAGTGTGTCTTGCACGCCGTTTTCATAGCCGCGGTCATATTCGGAATAACTAGTCATTTTCACTCCTTCGGTGGCCTGAGTGGGCTGGCCCAGTTATTACATCCATCTGTATTCCATGTGTCCTTGCAGGACTCATCCGGTCCCGGCAACATACATTGCCCGAGAGCCAGTAGGCCGCTCCACCATTTGCAGCAACCACAGATCATTCTGCGCATTTTAGAAGTCCTCCCATCGCGTATTCCATCTCCATTAGAAATCCTCTCCCTTTCTAGTGTTTTGTCCATAACCATTATGTTCACAACAGCCTTTTTTCCGAATTTAGCCGTAAATATACCTGTGGCATGCTCATTTTCTCTTAAATTGACTGTGACCTCCACCTGTGGATAAATAAATACGCTGAAAAATATAAACAGGATTGCAAAGCCGTACAACACGACTCTATCGTATATGGTCATGGTTCCACTACCTCCGTCCACCGGTATCGTTCATTTTACTTCCTCAACACGCAGGGGAGTGAAGTCGCCAGCATAGCACGGGATACTCCGGCTCCATTTGGTGTCACATTTACAGATATTGACCACCACCCCCATAGGTGTCCGCCCCACAAGCATCGTTACCGTGCCACCTGAATCTGGGAAAAGGGGATAATTTCCATTCACCCATAGTTCCCCATCCTCATCAGCATACATGGCCCAAGGAACAGTCCAGCCCATAGTGCCAGGGGGCATTTCCTTGATGGTCTTTTCGTATCTATCTTCTGGCAGCTTCATGTCGTTTTACCTCCTCTCGTCCTTTCTGGCCATTTATCGGTTACTCACTGCTGTTCATTGTTAGAAGTCCTCCCACCGCAGCACCGGCTTATCCAGCGCTGCCATCATGTGCTCCAGGTCCTCACGGAGCTCGTCTTGGGTCTCTCCCTGCGGCGCAACCGCATCGGTCGTGATGGACCACTTCATTTCGCTCCCTGTAAACGGAGAGTGGTGTGCATGGATAGCGTACCATGTATCATCTTTGGCCGGTATCCCCGGCGCGTGTTCCCCGGCCTTCATTGTCCGCTTTACTACTCGGTATTCCCAGGTCATGATTTTGCCTCGAACCCTTCGCAAATGATGTAATCCCCAAGCAAATTCACCGTCATGTCTGGATCGTTCTTTCCATATTTGGCGCAACTGGTATCTAGAGCCAGTTTTACAACGCAATGGTGAATGAGCATGGTTTTATTCTCCGAGATTTCTATTTCACAGCACTACTCATCATTTTTGCCAATTCTTCTTGTTCATTCGCAGACAATCCAGTCTCCAGTGGTGGCTCAGTCGTCCACTCGAAGTTGCCGGGACAGTTTTCTGGACAGAAAGTTAGATTGCCATTAAACAACTCATTCATTAGTGCTTCCCAACCGGCCTCATATCCACTGTCATGTAATTCCTTTACCTTCTCGCCCATCAGTTGTTCGAGTGCTTCTAACTTTGCTAGTAGCCTGTGTTCTTTAAATTTTCTCATTCCAGCTCCTCCCCTTGGCACCATGAGCAACGAAGAACGTACCGGACTGGCCTTAGCCCTACTTCAGAATTCATTGCTTTTTCAACATCACATTTATAGTAGCCCAAATACTCCATATCTGGAATTAAGGATTCCGCTTCTTCACGTGACGGGAGAAAAATGAACACAGTTCCACTCACTTCCCAATAATAGTTTGGCGAAGGCTTGCCATCCAAGCCATTGAACCGCTCCATACATTCATTACCCATCAACCCCCATGTTAATGTGGGAATGAGAAGAAAGAATATGGCCATGACTAGTCTTGTAGTGCGAGTCCATATAATCATGGCGCCATCACCTCCCCTTGGCACCAGCGGCATTGCACCACCCACCGACCTGGAAGATCATTTCTCGGTCCAATGCCATGCACCATGCAATCATAATACCCCGCGTGTTCTAGGATGGGCTGTAGAGCTTCTGCCTCTGTTTCGGTCTCTGTAAAAACATATACAGTGCCATGAACCTGCCAATAGTATGCTGGCTCATCTTCGCCGTCGAATAACTCTCTACATTCCACCCCAATCAACCCCCATGCCAACGCGGGAATGAAGAGCAGGAACAGGGTCAGTTTCATAATGCGGGTGTAGGGA
>JBDRGC010000401.1:0-4393 GCA_043818215.1 Chloroflexota bacterium
TGTTGCACGATATTTTGGTCCAAGAACGGGCCGCAATGTAAGCGAGAAGAATGAGAAATCGACACCGAACGCGGTTATTGCTGGCCGTGCTAGTTTTGCTGTTATGTATACCGCTGGCTCAGGGACAGGCCGCTTCACCTGTCCAGAGCAGCTCTCCAGAAGCGCGCGCCCAAGACACGCTGGAACTTATGACACCTGAAGAACGCGTCGGGCAATTATTCCTGGTCACTTTCCAGGGGACGCAAGTTGGACCAGAAACCCAAATCTACGATCTGATCATCAATCATCACGTTGGGGGCGTCGTTCTTTGGGCAGAGAACGATAATTTCACCGCCTCCGACCAAAATCTCAACGATTTATGGACGCTCACCAACCAGCTACAAACCTTCGAATTCTCCAGCGCCCAAGATACGCAGCCTATAACAGACACACAAGATATTCCCAACCCGACTTACGTACCGCTCTTCATCGGCATAGCGCAGGGGGGAGATGGTTACCCCAACGACCAGATATTGAACGGCTTGACACCGCTGCCCAGCCAGCTTGCGATTGGTGCGACCTGGAATACCGATCTGGCCCGGCAAGTGGGTGCTGTATCTGGGGGTGAACTCTCCGCCCTGGGAATCAACCTGCTGTTCGGCCCCTCCCTGGACGTGTTGGAGAATCCCCATTTGGAGGGAGCCAGCGGGTTGGGCGTGCGTGCCTTCGGCGGTGACCCTTTCTGGGTAGGCGAAATGGGGCGCGCCTATATCGCAGGGCTGCACGAGGGCAGCGAGGGGCGGATGGCGGTGGCGGGAACCCACTTCCCCGGCCTCGGCAGTTCCGACCGCCTCCCGGAAGATGAAGTCGCCACCGTGCGCAAATCTCTGGAGCAGCTCAAACAAATCGAGTTAGCTCCTTTCTTCTCGGTTACGGGTGATGCAAATAGCGATGCCGAAAAAGTAGATGCTCTGCTCACATCTCATATCCGCTACCAGGGGCTGCAAGGAAATATCCGCTCCACCACGCGTCCCGTCGGTTTCGATCAACAAGCGCTCAGCCTGCTGATGGAACTGCCGCCGTTTGCCTCGTGGCGGGAAGATGGCGGGGTGATGATCAGCGATGACCTGGGCAGCAGAGCCGTCCGCCGTTTCTATGACCCCACCGAGCAGGAATTCAATGCCCGCAGGCTGGCGCTCGACGCGTTCCTGGCCGGCAACGACTTGCTTTACCTGAACAATTTCATCGAAAGTGATGATCCCGATTCATACACCACGATACTGCGCGCCCTGGATTTCTTCATCCAGAAATACCGCGAAGATCAATCCTTTGCCGAACGCGTGGACGCCTCTGTACTGAGAATTCTGGATCTAAAATTTCGATTGTACGGTTTCTTCACTCTCGACATCGTCTTACCCTCTGGTAATCTCGACGATGTTGGAACCTCGGAACAGGTCACCTTCGCAGTAGCCCAACAAGGGGCTACACTGATCAGCCCATCCATCGGCGAGTTGGACAATGTACTACCTGATACACCCGCCCGCAATGACCGTATCGTTTTTATCACCGATGATTACACAGTACAACAGTGTACTGAATGTCCTGAACAATCCGTGCTCCCTGCCGACACCTTAAAGCAGGCCGTTATCCGGCTCTATGGCCCTGAGGCTGGGGGACAGGTTTTGCAATATTATCTAAACTCGTACACATTTGCTCAACTTGAGGCCATGCTAGAGCACCAAATCGGTTCGAGGGCCATCGAAAACGATCTACACAACGCCCGGTGGATAGTGTTTACGATGCTGGATGTGAGTGAAAAACGCCCCTCCTCGCAAGCGCTGCTTCGATTTCTATCCGAGCGCCCCGACCTGACCAGCGACAAACGCATTATCGTTTTCGCCGCTAATGCCCCCAACTACCTGGACGCGACGGACATCTCCAAACTGACAGCATACTTTGGTTTGTTCAGCAAAGCTACTCCTTTCATGGACGTGGCTGCCCGTTTACTGTTCAAAGAGATTGCCATCCCCCTGGGGTCTCTCCCCGTTTCCGTACCGGGAGTAGGATACGATTTGATATCGGCGACCTCTCCAAACCCCGAACTGAGAATCCATCTCAATCTGGAAATTCCCGAACTGGACAACTTAGGTGATGCTGTTCATTCGGAAGATTTGCTCCTTCCAGAGTATCATATCGGGGATACGATTCCTCTAAAAACCGGCCTCATCTTTGATCACAATGGACACCCTGTTCCTAACAACACGCCGGTTCAATTCATAATCATCATCAACGGAGAAGAAACCCCTCCAATCTCCATGACCACGATTGATGGTTTTGCCCAGGCAGAATATGTTGTAGCACAGTCCGGGAAACTAGTAATTCAGGTCATCAGTGGTCTGGCTCAATCCGAGTCATTGACTCTGGAAATCCCCTTCGAGGAGGCAACTCCCGTACCCACTATCACGGTTACTCCAACTGATGCGCCAACAGCCATTCCTTTGTCGGCTACCCCTACGTTGACACCAGAGCCTGAACCCGTAGACGAAGAACCCCGCGCGGGCCTCGATAACTGGCTGGGGGCACTTGCGATTGTAGCTATCGTCGGCTGGGGAGCATCCCGCACTGGGGCCTTGATGGGCCAGGTTAGCTGGGGTATCCGTTGGGGGCTATCGGCCATCGTCGGCGGATTACTGTTTTACACGTATGTAGCGTTGGACTTGCCCGGCAGTCTCTGGCTTCTGGATGCCGTGGGACACTGGGGGTTATTGCTGGCCGCCCTCGTTGGAGCTGTACTCGGTTGGGGGGTTGCGTTGAGCGTATATGCTATTGGGGATTGGAGATTAGGGATTGGAGATTGATAATGAGATTCTTGCATGCTGTACTGACAGGGCGCAAAAAAAGATAAAAATCTGTGGAAATCCGTGTAATCCGTGGTTCCGTTTTGGCTTGCACGAATCAGGAATCATGACCAGCCCAGGGTGGCAATCAGGCTCAGGAACAGCAGCCCTACCGCAACCCAGATCAGTGTTCGTTCGACGGGAGAGGTCAAAAGATCGATCAGGGTTGGCGCGGGGAGCGGGGCACGCGGCCGGGTAGTGGGATTCCAGTCTCCCAACAATGCCTGGCGGAATTCTTCCACATCCTGCGGCCTTTCATCGGGATGCAGGCTCATCGCCCAGAGAATTGCCCGTTCGGTGCGTGGGCTGATCGACGGGTTGATGTCCCGAGGTGGCGTCAGCAGGCCAGGGTTCAAGAAGCGGTCGCGGGCCTCTTTGGGAGGTTGGTTGGTCAGCAAATGATATAACATAGCCCCAAAAGAGAAAATATCACTGCGCACATCGGTGTGACCGGCGTCACCCCCATATTGTTCCAGGGGGGTATAAACCGCGGTCCCCCGCCCTTGTACTACGGTGATGGTCACCTCGTTGGAGGCCAAAATTTTGACCAGTCCAAAGTCTACCAATTTGACCACTCCATTGGGCGTCAGTTTGAGATTGCTGGGTTTGATATCGCGATGCAAAATTGGCGGGGTCTGGCTATGCAAATGGGAAAGCGCGTCCGCCAATTGACTGGCCCATCCCAAAACCTGGCGCTCTTCTAAAAAAGTCTTTTTCAGGCGCGCCTCGGTCATCAGCACGCTTAAGTCCCTGCCAGGGACAAAATCCATCACCAGATAATCGCGTTCATCGATGGAGAAGAAATCGGATACTTTCGGTAGATTGGGATAATCCAGGCGCGCCAGCACTGTTGCCTCCCGCATGAACTGCTCGCGGGCCTGCTGCCGTAGATCGGCGCCCATTGCGGGGTCGTGAAAGACCTCTTTGAGGGCACACAGCCGCCCTTCCAGCCGCGCATCATCGGCCAGGTAAATACTACCCATTCCGCCCTGCCCGATAATGCGGCGGATTTTGTAACGCTCTTTGAGAATGTCTCCAGCTCGGAGATGTACTGGCATAATTTAGATCACCTTTGCTATAGATGTTAAGATAATGTTTTTGACTCTGCTTGCCCAGATGTCATTGCGAGCCACCGCATTTGTGGCGTGGCAATCTCCTTCTCGCCAAGGATGAGATTGCTTCGGCGATAAAGCTGCTTCGCAATGACACCGCTCCAAAGTGCAGTGCATCTGAAATTTTATGTTATTATACTCTCGGAAGGCTTATGCGCCAAAGGGTATTTTTTCGCCCCCCTGACCCCCCAACCTTGGGGGGAAACCTTCCGCCCACCAAAAGAGGAAATTGTGCGTCACAAATATTCCGCACAAACAAAATCTAATTGTAAATGGTAAATGGTGAATTATAAATGGTAAATGCTGGCTGCGCTGTATGCACTTCATTTACAATTTACCATTCATCATTTACCATTTACAATTTCATTCCCCCCTGCATAATTCAAATGACGCACTTTTCAAGTG
>JBDRGC010000402.1:0-6064 GCA_043818215.1 Chloroflexota bacterium
GGAGCCGACGACCCAATTGACCTTGTTCCAGTACCGCCACGGTACGCGCCGCTGGACAATGACCAGGCCAGCCACGATCCCCGCGCCAATAGCGATGTCCTTACCGTCAAACCGCCGGCCGTAGACTGGTGACCTCTCGATCACCCTCCAGCCCCGCGCCTCCAGTCTCCTGGTGACGTACAGGCTACTCGCCAGGTCAGCCGCCGCACCCGACGCCAGATAGACCTGGGATCGGGTGGAGACACGGGGTTTTGGTGTTCCCGGCTGATCGCGTTCAGCGGCAAGCATTGCACCTGCCAGCGCAAAACAGAGAGCTATCCTCTTCATCTCAAAGGACTCCCCAATATTGCGCGGCGACGGCGCAGACGACACCCAGCCACACGACGGCGGCGAGTATCCAAACATCGGTCTCGGGCTCCCGTCCACCAATCGGCTGGTGGCCGCGATGGCGGGTGACTTCCCAAGCAAGTGATTCTCTGATATCATATCGTTGCATCGTCATCTCCTATTTGTGGTTGCGATGTGCGGGCCGGTTCACTTAGCGGGGTTCCGGCCCGGTTCTGAGCGCTAGTCAGTGCTCAATCTTGCCAGCGTTGATCAGGTCGCGGTCCTGGCGTGCTGCCTCCACCGCATCCCGCTTGCTCTGGCAGTTGTGGGGCGCGATGTTGCGCCGAACTCCATCGGGTCCGGTCCGTACGGCGACGTACTTCCCGTTGTCCCAGTAAATGTCATAATCAGCCAATTTCAATCTCATCGTCCAATCCTCCACCCCTCCCAGAGCCGGGCCACCTGGGAGGGGAAGAGTATCAGGACTTCTCGGCGGCCAATTTCCGCGCCGCCTCATGTGCGTCGTATTGCCCCATTTCGTTGAACTCGCCAGCGGTCACGATATCCCCGCTCTCGGGATTGAACCGCCGAACTGAGTATTTGCGGGGCATCGGCCTACCGCCACTCGGGACGAATTGCTCAGACGTGACGAAAAACACCCCGCCCGGCCCCTGATGGACCTCTTGATCCACACGCGACCGGAAAAACCGCATGGTGCCTTTGTCAAAAAAGTGTCCGCCCGTGTCGTAGTTCGCCGCTTTGATGTCCGCAATCGTCCATCGGCCACCACCCGGAGGGGATACCACGCCATGTTTCGCCCGTATGGCGGAACAGTACGTCTCAAGCACCGCCGCCGCCGCTGCCCGGTATTCGGTCGGGTAGTATTGACCCGTCGTATAGGTCAGCGCCGTTCCGTTCCATTCCAGCCGTCCGGCGAACGCCCGGAACGAATCCATAAGCGCCTCATGATCCGGCTCGTATGTCCGCGCCTCACTCAGCGCCTCAAGCGCCCGTGTCCGCTGCTTACCGACCGACCGCATATCGGACCGATAAGCAGCCGGTGCTCCGCTATAGTTGGCGGGGTCAAATCCAGGACGCGCCTTAATCCACTTCTCAAGCGCATCAAAAACGACATCTACATCATTGGGTGTGTTCACCTTTGGCATTGTATTCTCCTTTTCAAGTTGGGGCTAGTCGCCTCACACCTCCCCACTCAGCGAATGGGGAGTTAGAGGGGGCTAGTACCCACCGGCCCGCCTGAATTCAGCCGTTGCGCCGTCAAGGTGCTTATCGAAGATCGCCGAAGCGATAGCACCCTCGCGGCCCCGCATGTGAAGCCGGATGTAGCAGCACTCCGCGCCGTCGTCCTGATTCGGGAGTGCCTTGCCGATTCCGCTCCCGTCAACCACGTTTCGGGCCAGCTCCAATCTGGTAACGTGATTCTCGCCCGCAATCAGCGGTTTCAGCCGTGACAGAACCGCATCGATAAACTGCGGGTTCCCGTCAATCCGAATACCACAAGCACCGTACCGGCTACCGCGAGTCTTGTAGGCAATCGGCGTCATGTTTGCAAGCGGGTTCTGATTCTCAGGTAGCGCTTGCCAATGTTTGAGCGTATCTTCTTTTTTCACTGTCATCCTCCAATCTAGTGCCATCATCCCCGCCGTTCACACCCGGCAGGGGTCAGCCCGCTAGGGGCTGATGGGGTCAGGCGGCTATCGTCTCCCACAATTCCCGCCTGGCAGGGTTCCTGCCAGCGTAATCGTGCGCGTCGCCTGTTCCCATACCACGCGCGATCGCTTCCCGGTATCTCCTGGCGAATTCATCGTTCTGTTTTGCTCGGCGGGTGAAGTCATCGATAGCCTGCTCGATCTTGCTATCGATAACCAGAGCATGAGAGCAGAAAAGATCCGATGAGGTCTCACCCTCTTCCCGCTTGACATCAGCGAGGTGAAATACGGCAGCAGTGATACATTCCCGCCGATTGGCAAATCCGCAGGAACAATGGCAGACATTCTGAAACATGCCAAAGGAATCGTAGAACCGATATCCCCAGCCAAATCGGTCACGGTAGCCTACTGCCATGGTTCCGCGCCAATTCAGGACGAATGGTACGCTGCTCTCAGTGTAGAATTCAGCGAGGATCTGTTCTGCCTCTTCCCTCGCTTCCTGCCTGGTTTGCGCGGTAGATGTGTGGATCACCTCGCCATCGGCGAGCACACGCCACGGTTCATCATGGTTCCGTTTGCCGCGCAATGTCTTGTTTGCCTCAACTGTTAACATCTTTCAGTCCTCCATCCTTAAGCGTTCACCCGGCCCCACGCGTGACCATGGGGTCGAAGAGCGCTAGACCGCCTGTACTGTTTTACGGATGCGCCACCACAGGTCACGCGCTTGAGCACTATCGCTGGTCGTAAGATACATTTGCATTCTGTTTTGGAGCGAACCAAACAACTCTTCCATTTGGCGCGCCTTCCGCGCATTCGCCGGGAAGTCCTCCACCGATTGACAGTTGACTTCGCGGGTTACATTTCCCTCTCCATCCGTCCAGATCCAGTAAGCGCCATGGGCCGTCTCGCAGGATAAACCCGCCTTATCTTCGGTTGACGTAAAATGCATCTCTCCATCCTCCCTATCTAGTGTTGCTGTGATGCTCATGACCCAATCCTACACACAAACCCACCGGTGCGCAAGAGAAAAATGAAGGTATTTGCATTACTCATAACTTCCGTTCCAGCATAAGCACGATTTATACCTTGCGTATCGCTGCGCATCTATTATAATGGAGCTATGGACCGGTCGGAAATAGCACGCCTGTTAGGGGCCGCCGGAGGGAAGGCGACAGCGGCTAAACGGACACCAAAACAGCGCTCCGAGGCTGCCAGCCGCGCCGGTAAGGCCAAGTGGGCTGCAATGACGCCAGACGAGCGCGAGGCGCACCTGGAGCGCATGAGACAAGCGGCAGCGGACAAGCGCAAGGATAGATCGGAGTAACCATGGCAGAGAGACCTCCTGGACCGGCAATCGAATCACACCCCAATAAGCAAAAGATTATAGATGCCATGCTGGAAGGTAAACCGTCTCGCTACATCCGCGAACACTTCGCGCCCGACCTGCACTACACTACCATCGCCCGGTACAAGCGCACCACCCTCGCCCAACACATTAGGACCGCCCGAAAACTGTTGCAGAATAACCACACTGTGGTAAATTCGACACACCCCGCACAACAACTCGCCATTGCTACGCAGCAGGTTTCATCGGCCCAGCCGTTCGTTTCCCGATTGAAGGCCCGGGAAGATCGGCGCGAAGGCTGGATGAAGAAAGCCGAAGATAAAGAGGATTTCAGGGCATTGGCCGCGCTCGACCGCAACGAGCACGGGGACATCAGGCTAGAGGCGGAACTCACCGGCGCACTGGCAGGCCAGCAGCAGCAGCCAGGCGCTCCGGCTGTTGTCATTGTGATGCCTAGCCTGCCAGGCCCGCAGCCTGCCGATGTGGTTGACGTTGAGGTTGTCGGCGGGCCTGGTGGTGATAACCCGTAATCGCAACACCCTGGTTAGTGGATACTAACCTGCCTGCCACGTTGCAAACAAAGGACCGTCCCCCCCCCGTACATCCCGTCGAGCGGTGGGACCCATATCACCCTTTAGTATTAACCTGCGCTGGTCACACGTACCGTCCAGGCAGGCTCCGGTGCATTGCGGTTTGCAGGCGCACGGTTGGTGTTGGTGGGGGTATTCTCTCTTCCTATATGCAACGGGAGTTAACGGGGGTGTGTGTCATATTTGCAACAGTGTGGTTGGATTGACACGTGGGGGGGGGTATGCGGTTTTTGGTGTTGGGTCCCATAGTGTGGGGTCCTGTGGTGGTGGCTATGTAGTTATGCTCAGCGCGGTTCCTTCTGTTCCTGGATATGCACGGTCGATACGTTTTGCTGACCATTGCCTGAGTACGACCAGGCGGTTGGCCCATTGTTGTGGGGTGAGTATTTCCCAATTTGTTTCCGGCTCGGGCCACAGTCTGCGGACGCGGAAGGCTTTGATGTCCATCCATTGACGGTCTGTTGGATTAGGGGTGTTTGATAGTTTGTAGAGCAGGACGTAGGCGGGGACCGTTGGGAAGCAGCGCTGCGCCAGCTTCTTGGTTACGGTGGCTGGTTTGAACGGCTGTCCTCTGTCGATGGCGGTTTCCACGAGTGCGAGGGGATCTTTGGTGCCGTCGTCATATTCGACGTACAGGGATGCGTCTAGGTCGATCATGGCGAGCGTTTGTGCGGCCTCGATCCCGACATAGCGGCGGGTGGAGCCCCTTCGGTGCCATGCCGAATAGCTTCGATCCCGTGTATTGTAGCGTTCTTCTTGGGACATCAGACTCTCCATGCGACGATCTCGCGGGAGATGACGAGCAGTTTTCTGTTCGTTTTTGCCCAATCCACCATCTGCGGAGTGCATTGCTGGCTTTCATAGGGGCACTGGATTCGCAGGTCGATAGGCAGGTTGACGGCCTTGATCATGTCGGCGACGTGGTCTGTGTACTGTTTGTCCGGTGCTTTCCATTGAGTTGGCTGGAGGATGAGCGCGATAACGGAATCCGTCAGTTTGGATGCGAGGTTCTTAATCAATCCAGCCAGCGTGGATGTGAATTCATCCAGCGGCATATTTGACAGATCGGTCTTGTCCTGGCTGTACTTGCCTTCTGCCTGTTTCCAGTACGGCGGGTCCAGGTAGACCAGTTTAATGTCCTTCCACCGTGGCAGGGGAGGGAGTCCGGTGGTGATATCGTGCTCTCTGATCTGGTGGGCCCTTTCCGGCACTGGAATTCTGTCGCTGGCCCAGTAGCGGCGAAAGCGTTTCTTGCAGATGTCTATCGTTGACCCGCCCCCGGCGAATGGGTCCACCACCACGTCGAACGGCTGAGTATACAGGTACAGGAGATTATCCACCCACCGGACCTCGCTGTTGCCGAAGTGCGATGAGCCGGAAGTCTTTTCCTGCTGCTTCCAGACGTTGTAGATGGGAGGGTCGAAGTCGGTGAGGTGGGAGGCGGCGGGTTTGTAACTTTCCGGCAGATCTGCCATTTCGTTACAAATTCTGCTGACCTCCATCTTCGACACGTCTGTCTCTTTGGCAATCTCCTCCTGTGTATAGCACGCGAGCCACAGGTCGAAGATGCGGCGGTTGCGAGCCACTTTGGAATCTTTGTCGATGCGGGAAAGCCAGTCGCGGATGGTGCGCTCGGAGACGGATAGGATACTGGCGAGTTGCTTCTTTTTCTCGTCTCGCTTGCTTTCTGGCGTGATGTGATAGATTTTCCGCGCCATCTCTGCTTGTCCTGCTGGCTCAATTGCAGGCCGTGGGATGCGTTTCTTTGAATGGCCAACTCCAGAAGGTGTACATCGCTCTCCGTCTTGGTGACAATGAAGGGAACATCTGGCACGCCGCACTTCTTGTGAGCGGTCCACCTGTTCCAGCCGTCGATCAGTTCATTGTGCTGGTTGAGTTCGATGGGAGGCAGGACGGAAAGATCTTCCGCGTATTTCTGTACAGTTACAGCGCTTGTCTCGATTCTTGGATACAAGTCGCTGCGGAAAACAACATCAGAAACGGCAATCTTCTGCAACAAGATGGCTCCTTGTCGGTATGGTTTTAACCCCTACCTACATTATACCAAAGAACTTGCTGGTTGAGACTACTTTTTCCTGCAAAGTGTATGTATCTGGCGGGTTACTTGAGGC
>JBDRGC010000403.1:0-20617 GCA_043818215.1 Chloroflexota bacterium
CCGCCCCCTTCTAAAAAAAACGTTACCTAAATCTTTCATGTTTTTTTGCACGACGGGCACATGGACACTTTGCATCACTGTAATCCACTCACTGGAAATCATCATGGAAAATCTCTCGACACTGCTACTCTATCTTGCCAGCTTTGTAATTATCACTCTGGCCTCCAAACAAATTGGGCAGTACTTCAACCGGGTCAAATTACCGCTTATCAGCGGCTTTTTGTTTACGGGAGTAATTGCCGGGCCATACGTATTAGGACTTATTCCGGCTAACTCGTTAGAAAACCTACGCTTCATCGATGAAATCGCCTTAGCCGTCATCGCCTTTGCGGCCGGCAATGAACTTTATATCAAAGAATTGCGAGATCGCCTGAAGAGTATTACTTGGATTACTACGGGGCTGGTCATCTCTACGTTTACATTGGGGACTCTTACGATTATTCTATTCGGTAACGCAATCCCTTTCATGCAGAATATGTCGATACCCGCACGCGTTGCGGTTGCAATTTTAGGGGGAGCTATCCTGGTTGCGCGTTCACCCTCTTCAGCGATCGCGATTGTCAACGAGTTGCGGGCCAAAGGGCCATTCACAAGAACGGCATTAGGGGTTACGGTGATCATGGATGTGGTCGTCATCGTACTCTTCGGGGTGAATTCGTCCATTGCAGACGCACTGCTGACGAACCTGCCATTCAACCTGGTTTTTGTGGGCTTGCTTATTTTTGAGTTAGCGGCATCGTTTGGAATTGGATACCTCCTCTATCGCATCTTGCAATTCATCTTATCGACAACTATTCACCAATATCTAAAAACCGCCCTGGTTTTAGTGTTGGGTTATAGCGTGTTCATATTTTCCGGTTTGATTCGGGAAACTGCCTACCAGAAACTCCCCTTTGAAATTTTGGTAGAACCTTTGCTGATTTGTATGTTTGGGGGCTTTCTGGTCTCTAGCTTTAGTAATTACCGGAATGATTTTTCCCGCATCTTACAACAGGTGGGTCCTGCGATTTATATTCTCTTCTTCACGCTAACCGGGGCTTCCCTGGCATTAGATATCCTGCTAAAAACCTGGCCAATTGCCCTGGCGCTTTTTGCTGTCCGATTGACGGGTATTTTCATCGGATCGTTTGGCGGCGGTGTGATTGCCAAAGATCCAATGCAGTACAACCGGCTGGGATGGATGGCCTATGTGACTCAAGCTGGGGTTGGCCTGGGGTTAGCCAAAGAAGTAGCCGTAGAATTTCCGACCTGGGGGGATGCTTTTGCGACGGTGCTCATCTCAGTTATTGTTCTCAATCAGATTGTCGGGCCTCCTTTATTCAAGTGGGTCATAAAACGAGTGGGGGAATCCCACATCCGAGGAGAGACATCTAAATTCGATGGCGTGCGAGATGCGATCATTTTTGGTCTCAAAGCTCAATCGGTTATATTGGCTCGCCAACTTCAAAAGCATGATTGGCAGGTGAAGCTGGCCTGCACCAATAGTGCCGAAATCGAAAAACTTGACGCTTCTGATATCGATGTGCGCCTGATTGATGAACTGAACTTAGAAACCCTACAAGCCCTCGATGGGGCGCATGCCGACGCCATTGTCTGTTTCCTGCCTAACGATCTCAGTTACCAGGTTTGTGAAATGGCCTATGAACATTTTGGCACCGAAACACTTGTCGCACGTTTGAGAGACCGGACCGATTTTGATCGCTTCCACAAATTGGGTGTGCTGGTCGTCGAGCCGAAAACAGCCGTTATCAGCCTGTTAGAACACTTCGTGCGCTCTCCCGCAGGCACATCGATATTGTTGGGTCTGGATGATGGGCAAGAGATGGTCGATCAAGAAGTCCGCAACCCCAGTCTGCATGGCATGGCCTTACGCGATTTGCGATTGCCTCTGGATGTTTTGGTTTTATCGATCCAGCGTGATGGGCACACGCTTGTCTCACGCGGTTTTACCCAGTTCCAGCTTGGCGATAAAGTCACAATGGTCGGTCCCCGAAAAAAGCTCGAAGAAGTGATGCTGCGCTTCGATGCTTAAATTTACACATTTGATGTAAAGCCGGATTGACGGATATAATATGAGCAAGCAGGCTGGATTGACAATCCGATCTATCATGTACATATAGTTGTTCAGATAATGTTTTTGACTCTGCTTACCCAGATGTCATTCCCCAAAGGGGACGATGTGCGAACCGACGCTTTTCGGTGAAGCAATCTCCTTCTTGCCAAGGATGAGATTGCTCACCTGCACTGCACCAAACGCAGTGCGGTGCAAGTGTCAGCGGTAAAGCTGCTTTGCAATGACAGGCTGAGTCGAAATCTTTTTCTGAAAGTCTATAAGATGTCGGGTAGTGGTAAAGTAGGGATTGACAGGATGAGTAATGAGAGAAAAAAAATTCTAATTGCAGGTGCTGATTGGAAAAACATTTTCAAAGACTACCTGACGCTAACCATCGGCGCGTTTGTTTTGATCATCAGTATTGACGTCTTTTTCGTGCCATCGAATATCTCACCAGGAGGCGGGGTGACAGGCTCGGCGATCATCATCAACAAGTTTACGGGTTGGCCGGTTGGCTTGCTCATGCTCGCCCTGAATGTTCCCATGATTGTTCTAGGATTCTATCGTTTAGGACGTTTCAACTTCCTCGTTCGTACACTCTATACGGTACTCATCTACAATCTGGGCGTAGACTATTTTGCCAGTATCCTGCCAACGGGTATTACAGATGATTTGTTGCTCAACGCTTTATGTGGTGGCGTGCTGGGGGGAATTGGTACTGGACTGATCTTTCGTGGGCGCAGCACAACTGCTGGACTGGGTATCGTGTCGCGCGTGTTGCAGTTAAGAACGGGGATTCCCATTAGCCAGGTTTATATCCTGACAGACGGTGCGGTGTTGCTGCTCTTCGGCCAGATCTTTGGCTGGGATAGAGCGCTCTACTCTCTGATGGCGTTATTTATCTTTGGTCTGGCTACAGATTACGTTTTGGAAGGCCCCAGCGTGATCCGCACAGTGTTTATCGTAACGAACTCGTCGGGAGGCTATCTCTCAAGGGTTGCTCAGCCGTCTCGGTGTGGGTGTGACGGCCTGGTCTGCGTAAGGGATGTTCACCAAATCTGAACACGCAGTCCTGTTTTGTACGGTCATCCGCTCCGATGTCAACACCCTTAGAGCCGTTGTCTCAGATGTTGATCCCAATGCCTTCATCGTCATCGGGCAAGGGCATCAGGCCAGCGGCGGTGTGCTTCGGCAAACTTCAATTGTCCAACATAAAGGTAGAACGCCACAAGAAGATTCGCATACCTCATATACAAAATCTCATGCCAGGACACCACTTCAAATGAATAACAAACGTATCCAGGAATTGGAAGAACAGATTGAAGATCTGAAGAATCGCTGGCCGCCGCATTCGGTGCCAGCCGCGTTGCTTAATGAATTGGATGACCTGGAGGAAGCATTGGCTGCAGAATTAGAAAAAACTAAACAGAGAGGTAAGCTAAATGCCTAAGAAAACCATCGCAGTTGACTATCAGGCATGTGACCCTGATAAATGCGAGGATGGCATTTGTAAGGCTGCGCTGGTGTGTGAGAAGAAAATACTCACCCAAGAAGCCCCCTACGAAATGCCAGATACTAAACCATCTATGTGCCTGGGGTGTTCTTTATGCCTTCAGTCTTGCCCGATGAATGCTTTGCGTTTGATGTGAGGCGTGAAGAGTGAAACGTGAAACGTGAAGAAAACCACTAATAGTCATTGCGAGGCAGCTTTACCGCCGAAGCAATCTCCTCCTGCCAAGTGTGAGATTGTTAACCTGCACTGCGTTCCGGCGCAAGTGTCGTTCCTTGCAATGACAATTCAGGGGATCACGTCTTACGTTTCACGTTTTCCACTCCGCTGCGCTTCGGGGACTGCGTCACGCTCCACTCTCCACGTTTGTGCGTCTTCGCTTGCAAGGATGAAACCATGATAGATACAAATGCTCTGACCATCAGTGTTGTTTACGATAATCACTCATTCGACCGGCGTTTGAAAACTGCCTTGGGATTTTCCGCCTTAGTAGAATACCGCGGCCATACCCTGCTGTTCGATACCGGCGGTGACAGATCAGCCCTGCTGAGCAATATGGGGATTTTAGGAATTGACCCGACGCGGATACAAAGCCTGGCCCTCTCCCACCATCATGGAGATCACACCGGAGGGTTGAGTGGCCTGCTCAAAACCGGGGTACGTCCAATGATTTACTTGCTCCCCTCTTTTTCGGCCAGATTCAAACGCAAAATTGGCCGGAAGACTGCCGTAACCGAGGTAACGCCGGGACAGTCTCTTGCCGATGGGGTATTCACCACCGGCGAAATGTACAACCGCAGCGCCGAACAATCCCTGGTTATCCAAACCAGCCGGGGATTAGTGGTCGTCACTGGCTGCGCTCACCCCGGCATTGTGAAAATCATCGCGCAAGCTAAAGACTTGTTCGATGATTCTGTTCGATTGGTGATGGGTGGCTTCCACCTGCGCAGCAAGAGCGAGGCCGAGATGAGGACCATTCTGGCCGATTTCCGCCGCCTGGGTGTGGAAAAAGTCGCCCCCTCCCATTGCACCGGTGACCAATCCATTGCCATGTTCGCTGAGGAATACGGCGACGACTTCATTCAATCTGGGGCTGGGAAAATAATCCATGTGGATGAATGAGGCCTCGATTTCCTTTCACCCCATCGGCCACGTCGAAAACGAGATTGACGAAACCCTCGCCCCAGACAAGATCAAGGCAGTCGAGTCGCTCATTGTCCTCGACCCGACTCTGGTGGAAGGCCTGCGCGGGCTGGAGCCTGGTCAGCGCGTCATGGTGGTGTTCCACTTCCACCGCTCCCAGGGCTATGCCTTACTTCAACATCCCCGCGGCAATAGAAGCCGCCCCATGCGAGGAGTATTCGCCCTGCACAGCCCGCGGCGCCCCAACCCTATCGGCGTGACAATAGTGGATTTAGTAGCGGTCGAGGGGAACGTGCTGCGGGTGCGCAACCTGGACGCCATCAACGGCACACCGGTGCTTGACTTGAAACTAGTCTGAAAAAAGAGGAGTGATCCCATGGCGATGACAAAACTTGAAAAACGATTTGTGAATCGGCAGGAAAAGGGACGACGCAATATCAAAAAAGTGCGCCAGGGTTTAGCACAGTTGGACGTAAATCGAATCCGTGATGTTTTAGAACTCGGTTGTGGCATTGGATCAGTTTCGGCCTTTTTCGCTGAGAACTACGCTGTGAATGTGTTTGGGATAGATTTCGACCCTGGGCAAGTTAAGATTGCACGACAAATGCACCCGGAAAATAATCATCTATCTTTCCGCGTTGGCGACGCCTCAAATCTCGATTTTGAAGATGAGAGTTTTGATCTTGTGCTTTCTCAAGATGTTTTCCACCATGTTCCCGCATGGGATGCGGCCGTGCAAGAAGTTGCCCGCGTGCTCAGGCCCCATGGATATTTTATCTGGCTCGATTTTACATATCCACGGATAATCAAACAAGTATTTCGATCTTTTGTGAAGAGTTACGGATTATATACTTGGGATGATATCAGGCTTGAATTTAACAGGCATGGGCTAGAGCAACATTTCTACGAACAGCTAACGAATGGGATCTTCAGTTATCATCACGTTGTATTGCAAAAGCGTTAACAGAAAGCGGTTAGGTAATCAGGGATTAGGAACCAGGAATCAGGAACTAGGAACCAGGGATCAGGAAACCTAATCCCCAATCTCCAATCTCCAATCTCCAATCCCCAGTCCCCAATCCCCAACCAATGAAAAAACCAGCCAACGGCGAACGAATAACAGTAATTGCGGCTATGGGGTTGGGCGTTCTCGCCATGAACATCATGCGGCCTATTCTGCCCCTCTACCTGACATCCATCGGAGTCTCTCCTAAAATATTGGGGCTGATGTTTTCGACAGCTATGGTGGGGATGGTATTCGGAGAAGTGTCCTGGGGCTGGGTAGCCGACAAAATAGGGGTTAAGCTTCCCATGAGTGTGGGAACCATAATCTGTGGTTTGATAACACTTTTCTTTGCCTTTACCCATAATATTCCATCTCTATTTATTGTTTTCTTATTTTGGGGACTGGCTCGTTCTGCTCTCTTTGGCCCAGGTCGGGGGTATATTGGAGCTGCCGCATCCCCATCGAAAAAGGCTGCTTCTATGGCCATCATTGCTGTATTGCTATCCGCATCCAGAAGTCTGGGCGCGCTCCCCAGCGGCTTCATTGCGGACACTTGGGGATACCGGTTCGTCTTCTTTGCTGCCTGTGGTGTTGCTCTGATTGGGGGAGGCGTGCTGGTTATCGGTTTGAGGGGGACGCGCTGGGTGGCATTAAAACCGGTAACCGCGCCATCATCTTCTACCAATAAGCCATCTCTCAAAAGTGTACTATCCATTTGCCGTCCCCTGGCTCATCAATGCCTGGTTGCCGCCCTTTTCTTTCTGGGATTTGGTATGTTGGGTACCTTCTTACCTCTTCTGGCCACCCAGTTAGTTGGGGGTATATCTGCAACCGAAGTGGGTTTTCTTTTTGCCATTGCAGGATTTGTGTCGATGCTGCTGGGAATACCGCTGGGAATGTTGGCCGATCGCGCCGGTAAAAAGAAGCTTATGATACTTGGCCTGCTGATCTCAGGCATTGCGCTGGCGGGGATGGCTTTCGCTAAAAGCTATCTTTGGCTTACCATATTCGTCACCGGCCATAGTGTAGGTATGGCAATGTTCAGCCCGGCCTCGATGGGATTGTTGTCAGACTCTGTCCCCTCGCAACGGCAAAGTACTGCCATGGGAGCCTACGGCGGATTATGTGAAGATACAGGCATTATCGCCGGTTCAGCCTTCGGAGGGCTTATCTGGAGTGCTTGGGGGCCACAGGCCACTTTTCTGACAGGTGCGATAGCAGCCGGGCTGGGAGTGGTGCTAAGTTTGGTTTTGATAAAACCACCACTCTCCCTGATTCCCGATCCCCGATTTACTGATTCCTGATCTACTGATCCCTGATCTACTGATCTACTGATCCCTGATGTTGTATAATGCTGAGAAAGAGATTTGTGAGAGGTGAAGCATGAAAATTACTACAGTTTCTCAAATGAGGTCCCTCGATAATAGGGCCATCGAAGAATTTGGCATTAAAGCCGAGCTTCTGATGGAGAACGCCGGTAACGCCGCGTGTTTTGTTCTACAAAACGAGTTCGGCATCCGGGGCAAAAGCTTTCTCGTTTTCTGCGGGGTCGGCAACAACGGGGGCGACGGGTGTGTGCTGGCCAGGAAAATCCATTCCAGTGGCGGGGATGTCAAGCTGTTCGTTTTGAGCGATCCGGGAAAATTCAAGGGTGCGGCGAAACTCAACTTCGACATCATCTCCCGTTTGCCCATATCCGTGCAGCGATTGACCTCCACCGAAATACTTGACGCAGAACTTGCCCATTGCGACCTGATCGCGGACGCAATTTTTGGCACCGGCCTATCGCGAGACATTGGGGGGTTGTATCGTGACGTGATCGAGCGAATCAATGCCAGCGCCAAGCCAGTCTTGAGTATCGACATCCCCTCCGGCGTGCATGGCGATACAGGCCAAGTCATGGGCGTGGCTGTGAAGGCGGATTACACGGTGACTTTCGGCCTACCGAAGATAGGCAATCTGCTCTATCCCGGTTATGACTTGGGCGGGGAATTGTACGTCTCGCATATTTCCTTTCCCCCCTCGATGTGTACCGCCGCTTCCCTCAAGGTGGCTGTTAACCTCCCGCTGGAACTCCCCCCGCGGCAGGTGGCGGGCCACAAGGGCAGTTTCGGCGAGGTGCTCTTCATTGCAGGGGCCTCCAGCTATTATGGCGCGCCCTATTTCGCGGCTCTCTCTTTTCTGAAAGCTGGCGGCGGTTATTCCCGTCTGGCCGCACCCACCGCCATGACGCCCTTCATCGCCAACAAAGGCAGCGAGATTGTCTTCGTCCCGCAGAGAGAGACCGCCTCGGGGAGCATCGCCATCGCCAACAAGCAAGCATTGCTGAAACTGTCGGAGCGAATGGATATGGTGGTGCTCGGCCCGGGTTTATCCCTGGACGCGGAGACTCAGGATTTGGTTTGCGAGTTGGCGCGTGATATCGCTAGGCCGCTGCTGATAGACGGCGACGGCATTACCGCTCTGTGCAGCGACTTGCAAATCATCCGCGCCCGCAAAGCGGAGACCATTCTCACCCCTCACCTGGGCGAGATGTCCCGCATCACCGGAATGCCTGTGAGCGAGATTGACTCTCAAAAGATTCCTGTCTTGCAACGCACTGCTGAGGAACTGAACGCCACCATAGTTTTGAAAGGTGCCCATTCCCTCATTGGGTATCCCGACCAGATGGTGTTCATCAATATGAGCGGAAATTCTGGGATGGCTACAGCGGGTGCGGGGGACGTGCTGACGGGGACGATCGCTGCTATGTTCGGCCTGGGACTCCCCCTGCGGGAAGCGGTGCGGCAGGGCGTGTTCGTCCACGGGCTGGCCGGAGACCTGGCCGCCGCCGAGTGCGGGGAAGACGGCATCACCGCTCAAGACATCCTCGATTACCTGCCCCCGGCAGTGAAAGCCGGGCGTGAAGATGTGAATGCCCTGAGCGAAAAGTACGCCGGTGCGCACGTCATTTAGGGACTTTGACAATGTCACATTCGCGGATCTATGTCACTGCGAGCGGAGTTTACGGAGCGTGGCAGTCTCCCTGACCCTGAGGAGATTGCTTTCCTTCGATACGCCTACGGCTACTCAGGACAGGCAGCGGTAAAGCTGCTTCGCAATGACACTGCATTTGAAATGTGACATTGTCAAAGTACGGTGATTAAATAATGCGAGGAAGAAAATTTGACAACTCACCCCCGTGGGAAACTAATCAGCGCGCCCCCCATTTGCTGAGATGATACAGTCATTTCTAATTCACATCTTCGGGCAGAGACAGGCGGTGCAGCCAGGGCACCTGGTCGAAATCAGCATCGAAGCTGGCAATCGCCGGGATATCGCGTTCACGGCAAGCCAGAGCGATCAGAGCATCGTTGAAGTTCAATGCACCGGAGGATGAGCGCATCAATTTTAATGCTCTGGCATACAATTGGGGCACATCTGGCAGAATCCAACAGATCGTATCCGTGGGCACCTGTATTGTTAACCGATCTAGCATTCGATTGACTTCTTCAGAACGGTTCTTTTCGTGCAATCGCCTTGCCACTACACTGACTGTCTCAGCGGCTACACAGTCGAAGTACACAAGTTCATACCCTGCGGATACTAAAGCATCATGCAAAGCCATTGCCCTGACACGCCAATGATCGAGTGGGTTTATCAGCCCTACCAACATGGATGAGTCGACAGCGACTCTCATTTCAGGCCTCATCATAGAGTGCTTCTGAGTCTGCTAAAGCGTCGCCTTCGTATCCTTCGGGAAGCAGGTTCAGCCAACCGTTAAGTGAAGAAGTTGGCACCGCCACCGTGGGATACAGGTACGGCGGTTGCTCCTCTTTTACCGAAGATGTCACGACTAGCTGGCCCTGCCAGGCCTGCTGGCGTAAAAAGCGTAAAAATTGTTCTGCCACCGCCAGACTTTCGTCGGGTAGAGCATCTAATAATGAAAAGATTTTCTTTCGGGTCATTACATCAGAATCCATCGCGGCCTCCGTTCTATTTGTCATTGAAAGATAGACATATTATACCATTTGGATGTATCATCTTGATATTCGGCAAAGATCGTGAAATGAACAGTTGGCAGGGAATGGTGCATGAATGACTTTCCCATTTCTGGAGGAAAAACTAGCGCCGGTTGTGCGGTGTCCTGCCGAAGGTGCGGTGATTGATGTGGCTGGTTGAAGGATAATTATGGAGAAAAAATTATGAAAGAAGCCATGCTCTATGACAAACTTGATGGCGACCGCGTGCGCTGCAATTTATGCGCCCATCGCTGCGTGATAGCGGAGGGCAAACTTGGTGTGTGCAAAGTGCGCCAAAACGTGGAAGGCACGCTTTACACTCTGGTCTATGGCCGCACCATCAGCCAGCACGTAGACCCGATAGAAAAGAAACCCCTCTACCATTTCTACCCTGGATCATCGTCTTATTCCATTGCCACCCCGGGATGCAATTTCCGCTGCCAGTGGTGTCAGAATTGGGAAATCTCTCAAATGCCGCGCGAGCAGGATTTGATCGCCGGCCGTGATGCCACCCCAAAACAGATCGTCGCCGACGCACTTGACAGCGGTTGCCGCAGCATTGCTTACACCTACACCGAGCCGACCATTTTCTTCGAATACGCTTACGACACTGCGCGTTTGGCCCACGCAGCCGGTATTGCCAATGTTTACGTGACAAATGGTTATATGAGTACCGAGATGTTGGAAACCTTCCACCCACACCTGGACGCCGCCAACGTGGATTTGAAAGCCTTTCGCGATGAAACATATCGCCGCTACGTGGGGGCCGGTTTGCAGGCTGTATTGGATAGCTTGATTAATATGAAACGCTTGGGAATCTGGGTGGAGGTGACCACCCTCGTAATTCCGGGCATAAATGACGACCCCGGTGAATTAAGGGATGCAGCCCAATTCGTGGCGCAGGAATTGGGCGTTGAAACCCCCTGGCATATCAGCCGCTTCTTCCCGCATTATAAAATGGGTGATATTCCCCCTACTCCCGTCGAGACCCTGCAGCGGGCGCAGGAGATTGGGTGGGAAGAGGGTTTGCGCTATGTCTACCTGGGCAATGTGGGCGGCGAGTCGAACACGGTTTGCCATCAATGCGGACGTGTGTTGATCCGGCGGCGAGGCTACTGGATTGCAGAAAACCATATTTCGAAAGGCTGCTGCCCCGATTGTAGTGCGCCGGCTGCCGGTGTTTGGTAGGACGATTTTCCAAAATCGTCCTACGCGGGCGTGTGTTGATCCGGCGGCAAGTGGTAGGACGATTTTCCAAATCGTCATCGTCCTGCCATGCTTATTTTAGCTGGCCCTGTTGCTGCCCATAACTGCATGGTGATTATCACAGCCGATGCGAGACACCACGCGCAGGACGCGCCGATGACGAATGGCTCCAGGAAGGTGAGATAAATCGAGAATAGAGTGCCAAAGAGTGCCATTCCCCAGACTGATAGCGTAGCATACGTGCGCCATTGCTTAGGGCCATAGTGTTGCATAGCCCAACCAGCAATAATGAGCACGTGCCCTATCAAGCCGAAAACACCCATGGGAAGGACGCCAAATAGCAGGGCGTATGGACTTTGCTGCACCACGTTGCATTTGCCCACTGGACCGCAGACGGCCTCTGATTGTGTGACCTCTACATAAGCCAGGTATCCGGTCACGATCATTCCGACCACCGACAGGATAGGGATGGCTCGTGGCCATTTGTTTGCCGCTGGCGAGCGTGTGAAATTGGCTCCAATGCTGAACACGCTGGCTAACATTGCTACAAGCACGAGTACTGCAAGTGTGTTGCCTGCCAGGTCTAGTTTGAATCTATCAGCGATGCTCAACTCTGCACCGATAGCTTCTGTCCCATTTTCAGCCACCGTAGGTGAGGACTCAGACTCGGTGCCGTCTTCTGCGACGATCTCCGCCAGACCGGGAATGCTGGGCCAGTCGATGCCTCCGTTTTGCAGGCCGTTCTCGACTATTCCGGGAAACTGATCGGGGATTTCGGCTGACCCTACCAGAACGGTGTCTGCCACGATCAGGGTGGGAACGCCGACGCGTTCATCCGGAATTTGCAGGTATTCGATTGTGTCCTGGTAGAGGGCTTGACCCTCAGGGGTGGAGGTGTTGATCCCCAGTATTTGTAACTGGTCACCGTATTTCTCGATCAGGGGCGGCAAGTCTTCGTCGATGACTTTTTGGCAGTGGGGGCAGGAATGCGAAAAGAAGAGCAGTGCGTGTACCACCGGCCCCTCCGCTTGCGCTACATGACCCAGTGGGGCCACACAAATGAGAAGAACGAATAGAATTAGTAGAATCTTTGTCCAAATTTTCATTGATAGATTACTCCTTGATTATTAATGTGGACGGGATTCTAACACAAGAGGCTCTGTAATTGCAGGCTGATTATGGGAGCGTATTATTGTATTACCAGCGAGATTTACACTGTTCGCGAGAATATTTCAGGATGATGTCATTCCCCAAAGGGGACGATGTGCGAACTCTGGACGCTTTTTCCAGGGTGAAGAAATCTAGGATGAGATTACTCACCTGCACTTCACCAAACGCAGTCCGGTGCAAGTGTCAGTGGTAAAGCTGCTTCGCTATGACAGTATTAAGTGGGAATGGTTCATTTTGAATAAAATCATCTTTACAGTTCTGTAGATACTATTTATATTTACACTACTAGCGAAGCCGCCGATTGAGTAATTTTAGCAAGCTCTACCTGCTAAAATGTATCGAAATCAAGGCGTAGCGGTATTTATGAGACCCGTTCTTGGTTTTCCCTAAAGGGCACGATGTCGATACGGCGAAAATGCCGCCTACTCAACCGGCGAATTACGCTGAAACTGTAATGGAAATATTGGCTTATTTGAACTATGCCATTAAGTGTCTTCCAGATTGAGCAGTGCCAATCGCGCTGTGGAGATACTCGTAATCACAGTTGTCAAGTTCGATTCCCAATTTCTAACCTCCAATCTCCAATCTCCAATCACCAATCTCCAATCTCCAACCCCCAACCCCAATCCACAATCCCCAAATCATCATCCTTGCAAAAAATTCACCATCGCCCGATTGAACGCCTCGTATTGGTCGGCGGTGACAGCGTGACCCGCATCCGTGATGACCACCTGACGGGAATTGGGGATGGATTCCATCATGAGCCGCTGACGCTGGGGGGCAACCGTCGTATCGTTTTCCCCGGTCACCACCAGGGTGGGGGCGCGGATTTCCCCGAGACGATCTACCACATCGAAGAGTGCCAGCGATCGCATCACGCCGCGGTAGGCGCGCGGGTTGGATTGGATGATTTGATCGTGGAGCTGCTGACGTAGTTCTTCCTGCCCGGGGTGGGGGAAAATGCGCCGGGTAACGGCTCCGGCCTGGGCTGGAACACCGAGGCCGTGTACCAATATCAGGCGCAACAAAAAGTAAAAGAAATGACTGGCGCTGTCCGGCTTCAAGCTAGCGAAGGTGTTGACCAGCACCAATTTGTGTACCAATTCCGCGTGGTCAAGCGCCAATTGCAGAGCCAGCGTGCCGCCCATCGAAATGCCGACAATGTGGGCGCAAGTGATGCCCGCTTGCTGAAGCAAAGCGGCCATGTCGGCAGCCATATCGCTGATGCTCATCCCGCCTCCTGGGTAGGTGGACTTCCCAAAACCACGCGCGTCGGGTGCTATGACGCGGTATCCAGCCTTCACCAGCGTGGGAATCTGCATCAGCCAAGAATCTCCCGTGGCGCCCAACCCGTGAAGCAGCAATACTGCCGGGGAGCCATGGGGATTGTGGTCGCGGTAGTGAATTTTCAGGGCGGGGGTGATTTCAAAGTGGGGCTTGTGTTTTCCTACTTCGGGCAAATCTACCGCAGGGAGGTTGCTGAAATAGAACGCGGACACCGTGCCGGTACGGCGTGACGCGGATCAAGCGGATCACCGCGGATTCTTTAAAATATATAAAGGAGTCTACTGAAAAAAGGCTATCTCACCGCAGAGTACGCAGAGCGCGCTGAGATTTTTGAAAATTAGTTTTTAGTTTTTGAACTTTGCTCAAATTTTGGTATGAATTCTCAAACCAGATTTTATTTTTTTCTCTGCGTTCTTCCTGTTCTCCGCGGTAAAAGAGTTTTTTCAGTGGACTCATAAAATCCGCGTCAATCCGTTTAATCCGTGTAATCCGCGTTCTATTGGATCAGGGGGATGAATACTTGCCCCGCAGGAGAAGAGTATTCGCATGAGCGGCTAATACTCGTAGCAGCTGCCGCCTATAAATTCCCGCAAGATCGAATCTGCCGGGATGGGGGTATCGTCATCTACGGGTGTCACCTGTTTCAGTAGATCGTATACGCGCGAGGCACGTGAGAAGGCGTCCTGCCGCAAGGGGTCGTCCCGATATTCTTCGATCCAATTTTCGAATTGAGCGAGCATTTTAGCCCGGTAGATGGGCAGTTCGTATGGCAGCCCGGTATTGACGATATAATCGGCGGTTGTGATATTGGGGACGATATGCCGCATTTCGCTGGCACGCACATAATGCCAATGCTCGAGTGTGCGGCGGGGATCATAAGCCCGGTGGACAGCGTCCCGCAGCATCCGGCGGATGAGCCGCAGATCAGTCCAGCGCACGTACTTGTCATCGTAGTCTTTCAATTGTAGCAAGGGTTCGAGATATAGCTTGAATTTTTGTTCGTCGGGAATATCGCGAGTCATATCCGGGTACAGGCCGTGCAGACTGTCGATCAATATGACTTCGTCAGGTTTAATCTTTGTGGGGGTTTGCGCATCATGTCGTTTACCAGCTTTGAAGTCATAAAATGGGAGTAAAACTTCCTGGCCTTCGATAAGCTTGACGAGATTAGCGTTGATCAGGGGAAGGTCCAGGGCTTGGGGGGTCTCGAAGTCGTAGTCGCCGAACTCATCTTTGGGGTGCATTTCCAGATCGAAGAAATAATTGTCCACATTCAGGGTGACGAGGTTTATCCCTATCCGTTCGAGACGTTGACCGACTTTGGTGGTGGTAGTGGTTTTCCCCGCCGAAGACGGCCCGGTGATGATGACGATCTTGATCTCGTCCTGCCGTTGTGCGATCGTCTCGACGGCGTTTTCCACATCCTCGTTGTAGGCTGTTTCAGTTTCAGCTATGATCTGCGGATATTCTCCGCACAAGATGCGGGCGTTCAGTCCAGCGATGGTGTTGAAGCCGTGCTCCACTGCCCAATCCAGCACGTGCCAGATTTTGGCCCAGGGGATATTCTGGGATGGGGAGCTGGCACGTGAGGCGCGTTCTGCCCGCCGGCGGGTACGCTCGTCGCGGTATAGAATGTATTCCTTGGCGACTCTGGCGTGCCCGTTTTCGATTAGAACTTTCTCGACGATGTCTTGAATCTCTTCGATGGTAGGGATATGCCCTTCAGGGGTGGTTTCTTCGAGCATGGCAACCACCTGACGGCTGAGATCCTCGGCGATGGCGCGGTCTCTCCCCCCTACGGAGACAGCGGCGCGATAAATGGCGTTGCTGATCCGTTCAGGCGTAAAGTCTACAATAGCTCCACTGCGTTTGACAATATGTGTGATTTTACTCATTTTATTTTCCTGTATAAAAGGTAAATGGGTAGTGGTTGTTAAGTAAGTGACGACCTGTCATTGCGAAGCGGCTTTATCGCTGACACTTGCACCGCATATCATCCCCGTATGGGGACTGCGTTTGGTGCAGTGCAGGTGAGCAATCTCCATGACGGTGAGGGAGACTGCTTCGCAAAAAGATGCTCGCAGTGACATAGAAAAAAGGAGAGCGCGTCACTTACTATCTAACCACCACCGGCAAATGAAGTCCGAATCGAATGGATGTCTATTATACTGTACAATGAAACCTGAATAGTATCTAAAACACTTCTTAACAACATCTGAACAACTTTTGGGTAAAGTATACAGGTATAAATAAGTAGACAGTGTAAACAAGGTATACAGTCTGCAATGTCTACTTTGTGTACCCTGTTTACCTTGTCTACCTTGTATATTTCCCCAAAAGGAGTTCATCATGACCATCGGAGCAAAACTCATGCAAAGTAAATCCATCGCAAACCAGAAAACAACCGGCCTCAGCATCGCCAAAATTCTCCCCGTTGTAGGGTTGGGATTGGTCATCCTGCTAGGGACGTTTTTACGGTTTTACGAGTTGGGCGACTACACCATCGGCAATACCTACTACGCCGCGGCGGTCAAAAGCATGTTGACATCCTGGCACAACTTCTTCTTTGTAGCCTTCGAGCCAGGTGGCTCCGTGACCGTCGATAAACCCCCGCTGGGATTCTGGGTGCAGGCTATCTCGGCCTACTTTTTGGGCGTCAACGGGTTTGCGTTGGCATTGCCACAGGCGTTGGCGGGTGTATTCTCCATCGGCGTGCTTTACCATCTCGTCCAGCGGCACTTTGGCGTCTTGGCCGGGCTGACCGCTGCATTGGTGCTAGCCGTGGCCCCTGTCACAATCGCCACCGAGCGCAACAATACAATCGACGGTTTGCTGGTCTTCGTGCTGCTGCTGGCGGCCTGGGCTTTCATTATCGCCGCCGAAAAGGGCCAATTACGCTATCTGCTTTTAGGAGCCTTTTTGGTTGGCCTGGGCTTTAACATCAAAATGCTGCAAGCCTATATGGTATTGCCTGCTTTTTACGCCCTCTATCTCTTCGGGGCGCGCACGGTTTGGTGGAAGCGCATCCTGCATCTTATTACCGCCACTATCCTCCTGCTGGTGGTCTCATTTGCCTGGGTTATCGCCGTCGACCTGACCCCCGCCGAAAACCGTCCCTTCATCGGCAGCAGCGATAACAATACCGTGCTGGAGTTGATCATCGGCCACAATGGACTCAGTCGGTTGGGATTGAATGACCGCGGCCCCTGGGGGAGGAATGCTTCCCAAGGAGCGCGTCCCGATGGAGCCAATCAGCCTCCCCAAAATGGACAGGCGTTACAACCCCTTGTGGGAGCCGCCCCGCCCGCAGGGCATCTACCCCCCGGCGCGAATCCCGTCCCCGGTGCGAATCCACCCAGGGACGCTCAACCGCCCCAAGAAGCGATAGATGCTTGTAACGGCCTGTCTGAAGGCGACTCTTGTACCGTCAACCTGCCGAACAAAGATGTCGAAGGAACTTGTCTCACGATTTCACAAGGGGAGCTTGTCTGCGTGCCCCTAACTTCTAACCCCCTAACCCCTAACGCGCAACCCGCAACCCGCCCCTCGTCCCCCCCTACCCCCGGCGGCGGCCCCGACAGCGGTGGCAGGGGGGGACTCAGCGGTGAGACTGGCTCGGCAGGCGTATTGCGACTCTTCGAGGAACCGCTGGTCACCGAGGCCAGTTGGCTGCTCCCGCTCGTGCTGCTGGGCATCCCCCTGGCGTTGGTGGCAATGGGCTGGACGTGGCCGTTGAGCGGTAAAAATCTTAGTTTGCTGCTGTGGGCTGGCTGGCTGCTGCCCGTGATGGCCTACTTCAGCTTCACCACCGGCCTGTTCCACCGCTATTACCTGATCATGCTAGGACCGGCCATCGCAGCGCTGGTGGGGATCATTCTCTGGGCAGTGATCCAACTCTGGAAACGGAATCATTGGATGGGCTGGGTGTTGATGCTTTTCATCACAGGGATCACGATCATCTTCGAGATTTACACCTTCCGCAGTTACCCGGAATATGCCGGATGGGTGACGGGCATCTCTCTGTTGAGTTGGCTGGCTGGAGCTGTATTGCTGGCTCTGCGGTCAGCCCGTCCGCTGCAATATGCGGGCGCGGCCCTGGTGCTGGCGGCTTTGTTGGTGGCGCCTTTCACCTGGTCGGCACTGACCACCTTCAACACCAACCCCAACGTGGCCCTGCCCACCGCGGGCACAGGAGACGCGGACCATACCCGTTCCACCTTCATGACTCCAGATGAGAGTCTACTCGGTCCCAATGGCGAAGCGATTTTGGATTATCTACTCGCCAATACCGACCCGGACAGCTACCTGCTGGCAACCCTAAACGCCCGCGGGGCGGCCCCCTATATTTTGGAGACCGGACGCCCGGTGCTGACTTTCGGCGGCTTCACCGGCAACGACGATGTGGTCAGCGTGGATGATTTGATAGAAATGATCGAAAGCGGTGAGTTGCGCTACATCCTAGGCATCCCGCAGCAGAAGCAGGAAATTGCCCAATGGATGCGGCAGGCCTGCACTGTGGTCGATGTGCCCGGTGTTACCACTGCGCAGACCAACCCGCCCGCTCCTGGCAATGCCCCCGCCGCCGGCCCTCAGGGGCAAGGGCAAGATGATGTATTGTTTGACTGCGGGGGATGAAATAGAAAAATGAAGATTGATGATTAAAGCTGCTTCAAAAGGCGTGATATACTTACACTTGTGAAAATTCTCCAAATTATCTGGCCGCAAGATCGGGTAGAACACATTGCTCGTCACAGCGTGACTCCCGAAGAATTCGAAGAAATTTGCTTCGGAAATGCACTGGTATTGCGCTGTAAATCCGAAGGCCAAAATCCGGTTTAGGAACGGGGATTAAATAACTTGCCCATTTCCAAATTTAGGTGTAGTGCCGGTTGAGTAGGCTCGGAGGTACGGAGAGCCGTATCGAAACCAAACGGGGCTTGAAAATGGACTAATTTGCTGTAATCCGCTGGGTTTCGATACACTACGGCACGAAAAGCGTGTGCCTCCGCTACTCAACCGGCGCTACCGTGATTGCTTGAATCGATAAGTTATTTAATTCTCATTCCGTAACGGGTTGCAGGCTGCATAATTCAGCGTGGTATTTGCCCCGGTTTTCTCAGGTGTGCTTGCGAAATGCGAATCTGACATATTGTCCAAATACAAAATTCGAACAAAACGGACAGTCCATCAAACCGACTTGGTGGATTGTCCGTTTTATTAATATTCGTCAGGTGCGACGCACTTGGTTTGGGCACTAAAGCGGCACGTGATAACTCAACCGGTGAGAAAGTGCGTCGCACCTGGTGGGTGGAAAATCACATCAAATCTAAATACCACCTAAACACATTCTAAACAAGTTTGTTGTATGCTACTGATGAGCAACAACGAGACCGCTGCAACCCCCAATCTCCAATCACCAACCTCCAATCTCCAATCTCCAATCACCAATCTCCAATCTCCAATCACCAATCTCCAATCTCCAATCACCAACCGCCAATCTCCAATCACCAATCTCCAATCTCCAATCACCAATCTCCAATCTCCAATCCCCAATCCCCAATCTCTAATCTCCAATCACCAGAAAACCAACATGATCCGCTCTCCTCAAATCACAGATCGAAATATCCAGCTTTCCATCCCGGTCACATTCATCCAGATCACCAAATTCATGGCCGTGGGCGTGCTCAATACCCTGATTGATGCCGGGGCATACTTCGCCCTCACCCGCTGGATGGGACTGGGCGCTTTCCTTGTACTGGCCAAAGGCATTGCCTACGCGGTGGGTATGACCAACAGTTTTTTCTGGAACCGCAACTGGACTTTCGAATCGCAGACTGGTCTCTGGCGGGCAGCGATTCTCTTCACGCTGACCCACATCGTTGCATTGGTCATCAACGCCGGGACAATGGCCCTCAGTTTGAATGTGCTGCACACCCCCGAACTCGCTGCCCTGGGGCTGGCGACAGTGGCCTCCTTCGGCTGGAATTTTGTTCTCAACAAGTGGGTAGTTTTTAAAATGTGAGGAATTACTCACCATGTTAATGAGTGCATGCGGCAGGTATGTAAAGTATACGGGTAGACAGGGTATACATAGGCAGGGCGGTGTGTCTACTTTGAATACCTTGTATACTCTGTATACCTTATCTACCTTATCTACCTTGTCTACCCTGTTTACCTGCTACCCCTACATATCGAAACAAAGGATCAAACCATGAACAGTCTCTCGATCGTCATTCCCGCATACAATGAAGAAGCCAATATCCGCACCACCGTCGCAGAAGTCGAGGCTGTGGCCCGCGGGCTGGACATAGATTACGAAATCATCCTGGTTAACGATGGCAGCCGCGACCGCACCGGCGAGATTGGCCGCGAGTTGGCCGCTTACATCCACAACTTCCGGCTAGTGGAGCACTACCCTAACCGGGGCTACGGCGGAGCGCTCAAGGCCGGCTTCACCATGGCCCGCAATGAGTGGATCTCCTTCGTCCCTGGGGATGGGCAGTTCGATTTCGGCGAGATCCGCCTGCTGACAGATTGCCTCCCCGATGGCGACATCGTCTGCGGATACCGCGCCGACCGGCAAGACCCCTTTATGCGCAAGGTCAACGCCTTCGGCTGGAACATGCTCGTGCGGCTGCTGTTTGGCTATTTGACCCGCGACATCGACTGCGGCTTCAAGCTATTCCGGCGGGACGTGCTCGCACACATGATTCTGGAATCCGATGGTGCCTTGATCGACACTGAGTTCCTATCCAGCGCGCGGGCACAGGGCTTGCGCATCGCCGAGGTACCGGTGACTCATTTGCCCCGAATGGCGGGGGAATCCACCGGCGCAAATCTGCGAGTCATCATCAAAGCTTTTCGTGACCTGTTCCACTTGCTGGGCCAGCAAACTTCTGCCGCGAATTACTGGGGCTGGCGATTCGGGAATAGAAGTGAGAGGAAGGTGCAAATGCAAGGGTGAGGGTGAGGTAAAATAGTCGTGATAATCGTTTTAGTTAATCAGGGACTGGGAACTAGGGACTAGGGACTAGGGACTGGGGACTGGGGACAAATTCCCAATTTCTAATATTCAATCTCCAATCTCCAATCCCTAATCCCCAATCCCCAATCCCTAATCCCCAATCTCCAATCCCCAATCCCCAATCCCCAATCCCCAAAAACCAATAACCAAACCCCAAAACCCAAAAACCAAAACCCCAAACACAAAAACCCAAAAACAAAAACACAAAAAACAAAAA
>JBDRGC010000404.1:0-4062 GCA_043818215.1 Chloroflexota bacterium
TCCCTAATAACGGTAATGAATTTTTTGTACACGGATTTACACGGATTTTACGGATAAAACGAAAAAACAAAGAAAAAATCCGTGGTATCCGCGAAATCCGTGTACAAAATTCTTTGCTCGGTTTATTCAGGAACAAGTCTAGTGATTTCCCCCCTGTGGTTTTTTAGCGTATGCAACAGTTCACCATCACTGACCGACCAAAGCCGTATAGTTGCATCGGCTGCTCCAGAGGCGATCATTGCCCCGTCGGGAGAGAACGTTAAAATCGTAATTGGGGCTTGATGTCCTTCTAGCGTTCGCAGAGGCCTCCAATCCCCTACCCGCCAGAAATATATATCGTTTGCTTGAGCTACGGCCAGGGTTTGCCCGTCCGGAGAAAATTTCACATCTCTCACATCTTTCGTGCATTCTATTGTGTTTAATACATCCAACTGAGAGAGGTTATGTATGGAAATAGAGGAAACTGGTGTAAGGGCCGGTGTTTCCGATGGTTCAGGAAGCACCACTTCTTCTGTGGGGAGTGGTGATGAGGCGGGAACAGAAGTGGTTCGTCTAAGCAATAATGCGAAGTTGGATTTTGGATTTAACGAATGGTTGCGAGCCTAAGATGGAGAGCCAATAGGACAGGATTGGCAAACTTGGTCAGCTGCGATGTATCTCTATGCAGCTAAGTCGGTGGAAAGCAGGGATACCCTCTTTTTTGAAGATGTGAGAAGGACGTAAAGATATGTGAAGCACGCGGCCTAACCCCGGCTCAAGCTGACATCCCTTCGATAGGGACCGCGCGGCACGAACAGCCTAAATTGGCCTGGGTTGAGCAACGCTCGGAGCAGAGAATTGCATCAACATTCGCGTCGCATTTGTCAAGTCTGGCCTGGGTCGAGTAGCATTCGGAGCAATCATGGCAGGCGGAAGAACGTCCGCCTGGTGCCGGAATGGGGCAGCGGCAGTCTGTAGGACGTGGGCGTCTACCCCCTGAGTTTTGCCCAATTCATCATGGGCGGACCGCCGGAATGGGTGTTGGGCACAGGTTGGCTGGGCGACTCCGGCGTCGATGAAACCTTCCTCAGCCAGATGGGATACACCAGAAACCGCTGTCGCACATCAGTTCGGCCTTCCGCACGCCGTTTTACACCTTCGCTTTCTTCTTATCCCACACAATCAGCCAGATAGCACCCAATCCAAACAACATCGCCAGGGTACTCACAAACATACCCACCACCGGGATGACTCGCAGCACCACGTAGATTACGACGCCGACCACCAGAGTCAGCCATCTATTCTCGGTTTGGTTTTTGATTACCAATCTCAAAACCAATGATCCCAACTGGCAGGCCACCACAACTTTAGTAACCACAAAAACCACCAAAATGAAGATGGCGAACGCCAATCCCAGGCTGGTGAAGCCGATCCCAAAAACAGCCCCGGCCAACCCGCCCAGGGTGACGATTGCCAGGAGAACGCCCAGGAAAATAATCGTCAGGAAGAGTACCAAGGCCAGGGTATTCCCTAAAATGAAAATCACGAAACCCCACCATAGAGAAGGCAGCGGCCTGGATTTCAGGTTGGCACTCGCTTTTTGAAGTGGATCGTTCAACTTCCAGAGGAGCAGCCCGCCGATCGCCAGAATGGTCAAGAGTTCCCGCACTCGTCCGATCAACCACATTTGGGGTGTAATTTGCAGGTCGATATGTTCAACCGAGACGCTCTCTTCATAGTTCACCCCACCTCTTGGCTCGGATCGTATGCTCTCTGCCTGTTCTACAGAACTGACATACGAAAGTCCCCCACCGATATTAGCAGATTCAGAAATTCGTAATCCGGGGGAGATGGTATCAGGTATGGGGGCATCACTGAAAGCACTGGCCCATTCTTGCAGCCACCAATAATCCGGGATTTGCCCCGGGGCGCTTACTTTGGCTGTTACATCCCCGCCGACCACACTATTAATTTCCAAAGCGCCCATATCGATAAGGATATTGCGGCCTACAATGCCGAAAAGGGTGGATTGATATCCGCTTCCGCTAAAATCAACTTCAATTTTGGCTCCTTCTTGGAGTTCAAAACTATAGCCGGTGAAAAATACATTCCGGTAAATATGAGATTTAGGCGCTAAGATCAGCCCTGCCCCGGCAAAATAAATGCTGCCGGTAACATTGTTATTGACGGTTAGGATTTGCCCTGCCATTGCGATGCTGCCATCGACATCTCCATTAACCGTAGCCGAGGCCGCATTGATGAGCAGGTTGCCGTTGATATTCCCGTTAATGACTGCATTCTGGGCAGCAATAAACACATTCCCGTTGATGCTTCCATCAATTGTGACATCTTCAGCGGAGATGAAAAGATCGTCGTTGATGACTTCATCTGCCGCGATATAACCGTCGTCATCATTTTCAAAGGCATACACGGTTTGAGTGACACCAAGGGTCAGGGTCAGCATCACCATCAAGATGATGGTCGTTATTTGGATCAATTTCATTTGTGATAATTTCATATATGCCTCCTGCGTCAATTGCAGGTTTTTAGATTACCACAAAGGCACTAAGACACAAAGTTTAATATAGGTTTAAAGAGTCTTTGTTTTTCTTTGTGGTTTTGTGCCTTCGTGGTAAAAAAATTTTATCTTTTCATAAACGCCGCCGCCAACTCACCCGCGGTTGCCAGCCGATCTTCGGGTTCTTTTTCAAGGGCTTTCAAAATCGCTTTTGCAACCGCGTCTGGGATCTCGGGCACCAATTCTTGGGGATTGGGCGGTTCTTTTTGTAAGTGGGCCATCATAATATTTCCGGGGTTATCCCCCACAAAGGGGAGCTGCCCGGTGAGCATTTGGAAGAGCATCACGCCCAGGGCATAGATATCGGCCTTGCCATCCACCTGTCCTGACGAGCGGATTTGCTCGGGGGCCATATAGTTCAGCGTACCCATCATCATGCCGGTCTTTGTGGCACCGGTATCTCCCGCGCGGATTTTCGCAATCCCAAAGTCGGTCAATACCGCCCGGAGATCGCTGCCTTTCTGTTCGATCATCACGTTGGAAGGTTTGATATCCCGGTGAACAAACCCCTGTTGATGGGCATAATCAATTGCGCTGGCGATCTGCTCCATTATATGGTGGGTTTCTGTAAAAGAAAACGGGCCGGTTTCGCGCATATTGTGAGCCAGATCATGCCCATCGATAAATTCCATCACCATAAAGTACGTGTTTTCAACATCGCCAAAATCGAAAACCTGTACGATATTATTGTGGCGCAGGCTGGCAATGGCCCGGGCTTCGCGCTCGAAGCGGGTGCGGAAATCGGCTTCGGTTGCCAGCCCGGCCGGTAAAACCTTGATGGCGACATCGCGGTTTAATCGAGTGTGGCGGCCCTTGTAAATCTCAGACATCCCGCCGCGGGCAATCGGATCAAGTACCTCGTATTGTCCAATCTTTCCTCCGGTGCCGATGTGAGTGATCCCCCGAAATACAGGCCTGGGGGCTTGTTGCTGGCTGTTGACAAAATCTTCCCAGGCTTTGGAGGGGTGCCGATATCCACCTTCATCTTGAGCGAGCAGGCATTTTTGGATCAGGTCACGGAGCAGGCCGCGCAGGGTCGTATCCGTCATGCTGCGGGTGGCGGCGTCACTGAGATGGTGGAGGGTGTCTTTCTCAGCGGGTGACAGGTTGTTCCAGTAATATTGGAAGTGAGCGCTAAGTTCGTCCTTGGTTTGGTGTTCAATTTCTCTTTGGTCGTCGGGTGTATCGAAGGCATGGAAACAAGCGACTTGCAATCCCAGAGGGTGTCCACCCACAAGATTATACAGATAGCTCTGGTTTTCTTCAGAGAATGGTGCTCCGGTCTTCTCGGCGGGTTCCACGATCAACTGCCGGGCTTCATCTTCGGGTAGCAGCCCTAAAAATAGGGGGGCAAAGATATTGAAGAACGGGCTGGAGAGAATCTCCTGGGATCGCCCAGAATATGTTAGTTGGATGAGAGGATGGGCTGACCCGGTCAGGAAGGCGAGTTGGTAGCGTCCGGCTGCCGATCGAAGGGCGTTGAAGAAATTGACATCCAGATTGGC
>JBDRGC010000405.1:0-2314 GCA_043818215.1 Chloroflexota bacterium
GATGCTCAACGCTATTGTTGAGCCACTTTGCGGAATCAAAAATATCTACGAATTACAGCGACAACTTGACGAACTAGCGGACTATGATGGATTCTACCCGGAAATCGCTGAGGTTGTCAAGCGCGCACAGCGGTATATTGAAATGACGCTATCGCTGACGAAGAAGGGAGAAGGGTGGGACGATGGCGAAAGCCCCGACTAGCCCCGGCGTGGACTGGTTGCGCGCCCTGCCCGTCGTCGGTATTCTGGCCTTTGCGTTGTGCTCAACCTGGTCGGTGTACAACCTACTCAATACCCACGCCGCCCACCCGACCGCGCTGTACTGGCTACCCGCCGTGCTGGTCGAAATCGTCACGGCCTGGACGGTGGCGCAGGTCGTGGCTCAGGTGCGAGAACTCACAAAAACCCGGCTGAGTAAACAGGATCGCCGCTTCTATGCAATCATCACCGGCGCTTTTGTACTGGTAGCCGCGCCGCTCGTGGGCCTCTCCGTGTGGGGCAATGCGGTAGAGTTTGGAAACATTTTTCTAGGTATCATTTTCCCAGTCTCCTGCATCGGGTGCGCGGTCGGGGCGGCTTTGCCGGATGTGACGGCAATCCATCGGAAGCGCAAGGAAAAGGAAGCGGAAGCGGCGGCAGCTGAAAGGGCGGCAAGGGAAACGGAGAGAAATCAAACGGCAACTCTTGAGCAACGATGGGAAGCGGTGGGTAAGGCAAGGGAAACAGCGCGGTACTTTGAGGATAACCCCACAGCAACCCAGGCAAGCGCGGCGGTGGCTTTGGGAATGTCACGCCGCACTGTGGGCAATCACCTGGCGGCGCTGGAAAAGGCGGGGCTGTTTCGGCGTAACGGACGCGGCAAATTGCCACAAGTCAAACAGGTAGAAAAGGAGACAAATTATGAGCGATCAATGGTTTACATTAAAAGACCGTGACCCAGGTACAATTTATTGCCCTATCTGCGGACTACCTGAGACTATGGATGAATACGAAGAAGAGTGTCAGTGCTGGCCTCAGGTAGAGGAGGAATAAATGGCTAACGGTTTTCGCGGCAACGGACAAAACAGCGGCGATAGGTTTGGCAGGATACCGACCACTCAGATAATCGAGAAGCGCGAGGAGAATGTCCAAAGTGCGGTCAAGAATCCGATCGCTCAGGCGCGGCACCTGGCGCTGGGTTGGGCCGGCCTGGTGTTGTCCATCATCCTGGCGCTGCTATCATTAGGCCCGGTCGTGTTCTGGCTCGCCACGTTCGTCGTTAGTGCGGCAACGTTCCTCTGGTTCCTACTACAAGCGGCCCGCACTGAATACGTCAACGAGAAGGGTAGCCACATCGGGGTTACACCGTCCGAGGCGCTGGCCGGATTCCTGGTTTCGGCACTGGTTGGTTTCATAGCCTGGTCACTCTGGCAAGTGCTCGCATCGGTTGCGGTTGACATTGTGCTCCCCCACTGGCTGGCGTCCTGGTTGCCGAACCTAACGGCGCTGGCCTCACTCATTGGGATGATCTTCTCCCTGGCATACATTGTGCATCTTGAACCTGCCTTCCTTCAGGAGTTGTTGTACCGCTCACCCGCGATCGAGCAATCGCTGGGTAACCTGATAAGTCAGACGGAAGCACCCTGGCACGTCGGGCGCATACAAAAGCCCACCCGCCCGCTTCCACCACAGACAGTTGATATACGAATCGAGCACATAGACGAAAACGACAACGTCAAGCCAGGGTTATTTTCGGAGCTAATCCCGTCACCATACACCTACGATCAACTGGTGCAAATCGCCAAGACCGTCACGACTGATGGAATATCGGAGGACTTGCTCTGCGGTAATGGCAAACCATTCCCCGGAGGTGCGGGGGGGCGCAAAGACCTGGCGGAATTTAAGCAAATTATAGAGCAACGTAATTGGGGAGAGGAAAAGGTTGAGGGTAGTCCAACTCAGGGGCACAAACTCACCAAGCTAGGGGAGAACGTATTCCACAGGATCGCCGGGACCACCCCACCCCATAGGGAAGTCACCAAAACGGACGCGGAAATCGACCTGCACGAACGAACGAACGAACGAACGGACGCTGTTTCGGCTGAGAGTGGTCAGGATATGAAAGAAATGATAGAAACGCACCCGGACGGCGAACCGGACGAATGGAGCGGGGAGTTACCCACCCCGGATGGAGAGTGGTAAAATGAACATCATTATTGCACATTATTGCATCATTTATAGCATTAATGCATTTATAAGGAGGAAGAACAATGATGCCTAAAGCCACTCGGTTTATCGTCAAGCTGTGCCTGGTCTGTTTCGGGGCAGCCTGCCT
>JBDRGC010000406.1:0-3599 GCA_043818215.1 Chloroflexota bacterium
GAAAGGATTCAAGATCGTGGACGGCAACCACGGTCCCTTCGTGGGAATGCCCAGTCAGAAGAGCAGCGACGGGGAGTATTACGATACGGTCTTCGCCGAGGCCGAGGCCAAGGGAGAGCTCACCCGGGTGGCCATGGAGGCTTACGGCGGCGACGTGATCCGAAGTTTTGAGCGACAGCCCGACTACCGTGAAGAGGAAGCCCCGCCATTCAGCGATGATGATATACCCTTCTGAATAAGACACCAGCAGGAGATCCAACTATGACGTGTATAGTAGGCCTGGTAACTGAGAAGAAAGTCTACATGGGTAGCGATTCCGCCGGCAGCGACGGCTTTACGTATTCCATCAGGCAGGAACCAAAGGTATTCAGGCGCCCTGGTGACCGCGGCGAAATGATAATTGGGTACACCACCTCATTCAGATTTGGGCAACTGCTCGAACACGCCCTGGAGGTGCCTATCCAGCCGAAAAACATGGACGACCACAAGTACATGGTCACGTCATTTATGAACGCCATCAGGAAATGCCTGAAGGACGGCGGGCATATCACGAAGAAGGACGAAGTTGAGCGAGGCGGCACCGCCCTCATTGGCTACCACGGAAAACTCTGGCAGATGGAAAGAGACCTGCAGATCGCATTGTCACCAACCATGGGTGACGCCATCGGCTCGGGAGTCTATGCGGCAATGGGGGCGCTGCATATCCTGAGTGGCCTGGCGCTGGCACCGGAGAAGAAAATCAAAAGAGCCTTGGAGGTTGCCGAGGCATGCGTCACAACAGTCAAGGGACCATTCAAAATTATATCGGGAGCTACGCCATGATCATCGATGAGGCGCCGGCTGATGCCCGAAAGGATTCGGAGCAGTGAAGATAACCGCTTTCACCGAATGGGAGACACCCCAAGATTTCTACGATGCCATGGATGCAGAGTTTGGATTTACGATAGACGTGTGCGCAAGTGACGATGGGAAAAACAGGAAGTGCCCGCTATTTTTCTCGCCGCTGGTAGATGCGCTGTCACAATCATAGTCTGGTGTTTGCTGGATGAATCCACCCTACGATCGATCAATCGGGCTATGGATGAGAAAGGCGTGGGAGTCCGCGCAGACCGGCGCCACCGTCGTCTGCCTGATACAGGGCAGATCCAGCGATACGATCTGGTGGCATGACTATGTGATGAAATCCAGCGAGATTCGGTACATCAAAGATCGACTGCATTTTGGAAAAAACGGGCATCACGTCAGGGGAAACATCAGCAGCGTTGTTGTTGTATTCCACCCATACTGCCAAGGTCCGCCGGTAACGACGGCGATTGATATTCACGGGCAACCTATTTGCCACACCCGGGAAGCAGCGGCGCCGTGAGTAGAATAATGCAACGCGATAACCATATCATCAAAAAACTCCCAATCCGATTCACTGGCCAGGAGGTCCGGGCGCTCTTGGACGGCAGGAAGACGCAGACGCATAAAGCTATTAAGCCGCAACCTAAGCCCTTTAATAATGGCGTCCACGACTGGGCATGGGAAACAAAAACTACAGCCATATACTGGCGCACGGACGAATTGGGGGAATCTTTGTTTATGCCCGGTCATTGCCCCTACGGCCAGCCCGGCGATCTGCTATGGGTGCGGGAGACGTGGAAGCCATCCAGGTCTTGGGTGAGTCCAGAAATATGCAACGATACTTATATCCGATACAAGGCCGATAATTCTAGGCAGGTCGTGAGCCATAACCTGGGCGGCTCGGCAACGGACCGCTGGCGTCCATCCATCCACATGCCCCGCTGGGCCTCCAGAATCACCCTGGAAGTGGTGAACGTGCGGGTGGAGCGGGTGCAGGAGATTGGTATTGAAAGCATCATAGCCGAAGGCATAGACGCTGAACACCGTACCGGCCAAGGGGCTTCAACCGAGCAACTTCGATCACGATTCGCAGGATTTTGGGACTCCATCAACGCCAAGCGCGGCTTTGGCTGGGACAAAAACCCTTGGGTCTGGGTAATAGAATTCAAAGTGATCGATAAATGATAACCGCCAAAGCAATCCTTCACTTGCTGTCAGTCAAGCCAATCCAATGAAAGTCTACTACAACGAATTCGACCCATGGGCGGCTGAATGGCTGCGGGAACTCATCAAAGCCGGGCAGATACCGCCGGGCGACGTGGACGAACGAGACATACGAGAGGTAAAGGCAGATGAAATCACAGCGGAAACCTGCCACTGGTTTGCAGGAGTTGCAGGATGGGCCTATGCCCTCAGACTCGCCGGCTGGCCGGCAGACAGGCCCGTCTGGACCGCGTCGCTCCCATGCCAGCCATTTTCATCAGCAGGGAAACGCCTCGGAGAGAAAGACGAGCGCCATCTATGGCCCGCTTTTCGAACACTTGTCGCCAAGTGCCGACCTGCAATCTGCTTTGGAGAGCAGGTTGCGTCAAAGGATGGCCGGGCTTGGCTTTCCGGAGTACGCGCTGACCTGGAAGCATTGGGATATGCCGTCGGGGCTGCCGATCTGTGCGCTGCGAGCGTCAACGCCCCGCACATCCGGCAACGGCTCTACTGGGTGGCCTACGCCAAAGGTATCGGATATGGGCAAGGAATACAAAGACCAGAAAAAGGCGTTAGTGCGATTCCAAGGCCAACACACAAAGGACCTGAGGGATGCGGTACAGATAGCGGGCTGGGTCAGTCCGACCGCCCGGGACCACAGCCGCGGGAGCCTGCCGCCTCGATCAAGCGACAAGGGGGTTCCGCTGAGTCAACAGGTGGCGGGGTGGGGGACTCCGAATGTTATGGACCACCTTCCGAGCTGCAATCTCGAAAACAGGAGAAAAAAAGGCGGATGCACCAACCTGAAAGACCAGGCTCCACTAACCATTTCTGGTCTGACGCCATCCTCATCCCCTGCGCCGACGGCAAGTGGCGGCCAGTTAAATCCGGCATTCCCCCGCTGGCTCCAAGGCTACCCCGTGGAGTGGTGCCAGGCGGCGATCCGGGCCTATCGTACTGTCAAAGCACGTCGGAAGCGCGGGTGATGCGACTCAAGGGCTATGGTAATTCAATCATCCCGCAGGTAGCCGCTGAATTCATCCAATCGGTAATGGATTATGAAGTCTAACCCCATCCCCCCAGGCGTCACCAAGTATCGCATTAAGCCGGCCATGCCGCACAAGAGAGGCTCAGGCTTCATCAATGGCATGGACAGCTACTACGTCTACGGATTATACAATCCGATCTCGGGTAGAATTTTTTACATCGGCGTATCGACAGATCTTCATTATCGCGTGGCAGGTCATGTTTCTTGCGTTGATAGCACCAGGCCGATCATCAAAGAAATTAACGATGCCGGGCATCTAGTGGTATGTGTGATATTATTTGAGACCAAAGGCCGCGCTGAAGCTTACGACGTTGCAAATCGCCTGGTCAAAAAACATCAGAGCAGACTGGTGAATAATATCAGGGAATCCAACTTTGCCAAATATCGCATACGCCCACCAATGGGTAGAGGCAGGCACAAAGACCATTATGGCTACGGGTTGTATAATCCGATCACCCACCGAATTTTCTACCTGGGAAAAACGAAAGACCCGCATCGTAGA
>JBDRGC010000407.1:0-4017 GCA_043818215.1 Chloroflexota bacterium
TATTATCAGAAGAAACATCAACCACAGTCGATAGCACATGGCAAACTCCTCTCATCATGAGCTTAACCATGTGTTGATATATTGTCAAAGTGCTGATGCTACACAGGAAATCCGGCCAACTAATGTGCCATTGTCAAATTAGGACGAAATGAAATTTCGTCCTACGCGATTTCCTAGACCTGCCAATATTTTGGAAACCTGGCAGGTCTCTCGGCGATGCAACGGAGACCCTAAAGGTTTTTCCAGGATTCGACCTGGAAATGATCATTATGCTGCCCAAAATCATGGTTTTCGCAGGTGTTTTTGATAACCTTTAGGGTCTTGGTGATTTGTAGTCAATCTACGGTTTGTCAGAAACCAGAAGGGCAGGCTCTCCGCTTGCCCTTTTTTGTGCTACAATTCAACCAGATCGATGGCAATTAGCCTGACAAAAAGGATGGTTGGCTTATGAACAACACAGTTGCAGCAATGTCTGCCCAAGAATTTGAATCCCTCGTTGAACGGGCAATTGACCAGCGAATGAGCGTATGGGCGACGCAATTATTGGATGCATTAGACCGTGATGCAGATGGCGCTCAGGTAGGATTACAGCCTGCATTTGTTGCCTCGTTGGAACGTTCAATGCGGCAAGCAGAAGCAGGGAATGTGACCGGTCTTAGTCACTTCCGCAAACAATTGGCAAATGAATGAATTTGAGGTTGTCTTAACGCCGGAAGCGCAATCGGACATCCGTACTTTAGGCGGCGCGATGCGGACGCACATTCTGGATAAGTTGGAATGGATGGGAGCGAACGCCGCGTTGATACGTCATCAAGCGATGAAAGGAAAACGATGGCATGGCGTATTCAAATACCGGATCGGCAACTATCGCATTATTTATCAATTGAAGGTGGATGAAAGACAATTCATTGTGTTGAAAGTCGGGCATCGCCGGGATGTGTACAAGCCATGAGAGGGGCGACCATTACCTTCCCAGCCCGGTCGGGAGTAAGAACACGGTTGCTCCGAGCAACCGTGTTCTTGGTCGCTGCGGCCCTGCGACGGTGGCGATCAAGGTGAAACCTAAGACCAGGTTTTCGGAAACCTGGCAGGTCTTAGGTCTCTCGAAATCATGGTTTTCGTAGGTGTTTTTGAAAACCTTTAGGGTCTTGTTTCTTGACTAAAGATAAGCGAAACTCCCCGCGATGTTTAATATCGCGGGGAGTTTTTTGTGTATTGGATTAATTGGGGCGTTTACTTCATTAGGCTGGTTCCCACCACTCGTCGGTCGGTGGTCGGCTGTCTCATTTTTCGCTGTGCATCATTTCCATTCCCTGCACTATCAAACCCACTTGAGCAATCGCCAACCAAATAAAGATGACCGTCAGTATCACGGCCATTGCGGTGATCCACTTCGGGCCGTTCTCTTGGATGTTTCGAAGTCGCTCCTGCGAGGTAACGACTGTATCTTGATAGGCGTCTATGACCTCCTGGGCATCACCCAAATTGGATGAGATTGCGCTGATATTGGTTGCCACGGCGAGCATCTCCTTCTCGGCAGACGATAAATTCTCGCTGGCAGAGTCGATGTCGCTGTCTTCGACGGTGTGTACTCCTGGAATGAAACTGAGGATATTCATGAACCCGCTGACAACGTAATCGATATCATGCATGGTTTGCGCGATGGCGAGGGTGGCTTCCTCGGTGGCGGCGATGGTGTCAGCAGCGGCTTGCAGGGATTGATTCATGACGACCAGCCCGTCGGCGGTGGTATCCAGCGGAGCGCTGATGAGTTCGACGGTGTCGTCGAGTGTGGTGAGTGCCGCGGCCCGCACCCGCCACACTCCATAAACGCTGATGACGCTGAACGCAATTCCGAAGATAGCGGCGATGATGAAGCTCACGCCCAAAAATCGTTTGAAAAATGTATTCATCTTTCGGTAGTGGTAATATGTTGACTGATGATTCTCCAAAGGATATATCTTTTCTAAAAATCAAACAGGAGAATTGGCATCATGATTCAAACAATCATCACGCATCACTGTACAAAGTGCAACAGCATTAACATTGTCAAGAACGGGACGGATTACAAAGGCGATCAGAAGTATCATTGCCTGGATTGTGACGGCTATGGAACCTTGGAACCGCAAAGCCGTTCTTATCCCGAGTTCGTCAGAGAATTTATCCTACGTGCCTATCGGGAACGGGCAAGTATGCGCGGTATTGTGCGCATTTTTGGCATTGCTCGCCAGATCTTGGCACGCTGGATACTAGCATGACCTTTGAATGCACATTAATAACTGAATAATTGGAACTTGCCAATAGGACCAAAACAGGGTATCCTCTGATGCAACAATATCGGAGGTGTCTTGTGAAATATCCAATTGCCGTAAAAGAAAAAGCCCAGCGAATGGAAGAATTGTTACAACGTGTCGCCGCTGGTGAAGCGTTGAGCACTGTATGTGCGGAGATGGAGATAACTGTTACCGAAAAGCAGTTGAGTGCTATGCAAGCCAGGTACGAGGCGGGAGGGCGAAAGTGGGAAGCCTTAGTGGACGGGCGATTTGGTCACGAGCAGAAGGTCAATTCGGCCATACGTGAGTGGATGTATGAGCGCAAACGACAGGATAAGAGCGTGCGAGCCGGGCAACTGGCACAAGAAATCGAAGAGAAGTTTAGCGTTCAACTCAGCATCGGGCACGTGAACTACTTACTGCGCCAGCGTGAATTGGCAGCGCCACCGGGACGACCACTGAAGAAACGGGGTGAGATAGAAGAAACGGAGTCCATTCAGAACACCTCGCTGGAACAAGCGGGGCTTTTTTTCCCTGGAAGCAGCCAAGTGTGAGATGGGGGCAACGGAGAGCGTTGAGAGTTGTGTTCGGGAAATGCAGGAGAAGCGCCAAGCCAAAAACCCCGCCCTCTCCTGCGCTCATCTCGGACACGAAAACGAGACCCTATGGCACAAACTCGACCACTTGCTCTATTTGCCCATCTTGGGATTGACCCGGCCGCGGGACTTGTATTACTACCAGAGCGATGGGCTCCGGGCAATGTATGGCTTCACCTACAAGTACCTGACGCTGGAGCATTTTCTTGGTCAGTTGACCCGGTTGCGAGTGAGCGACCTCTTGGCGGACATCCTGGCCACGACCTATACCCAAGCCTGGTATCCTGGGAATGCGCCCTTGCATATCTTCGCAGACTGGCATGTGAAACCACATTGGACCAAGTTTGGCAGCCATTCCGGGCACGTGACGATGTGGGGGCGCACCACACTTGTACCTGCGTCAAGTGCAGGTGTGCCTGGAACCAAGCAATTGATCCTCAACGGGCCAGGGGGATATCTGCTAGGGGGATGGAACTATCCCATAGACACCCACATGACCCACATTCTGGTGGAGTTGGAAGCCGATTTGAGCCGCAGCCTGCAACGCCCCGTCCTATGCACGATTCTCGACAGCGAAGGTGGTGGGCAGCCGATTGGGGAGAAATATATTCAGGCGGAGCAACATTATCTAAGCATCTTGGCCCGGCAATATGACCACCCCCTGGACGCCTTTGCTCTGCAAGGGGATTGGGAAACGGTCATTGATGACCCCGACCGGGAAGCAGTCTTTGCCTGCTGGGCTAAACCTGAGAAAGCTGCCGCTGATCCCCGTACTTTCGTCTTACTGCGTCCAATTGGGCAAACAGAACCGACCCGCATTTACACAGGCCATATTCCACCAGAATGGCCTGCCGCCATCGTTCCCTGGATCCATCGCTGTCGCTGGCCTCACAATGAGTTGCGCATCCGGGAACTGGTCAACGGTGCTAATCTCAACGAGAACTACGGCTACACTTACGATAAAGTCACCAACCGTACCCACCAGCGCCACTGGCAAGATGCCCAAGCCAAAGTCGAGGTTACGCAGCGAAAATCGGAAACCCAGCAAGCGGCGATCAGCAACTTGCGTCGTCACTTGGCCCAACTTCAGCCAACTCATGAACAGCAACGCCGTACTTTTGCCGCACAAATCATTCGCCAACGCCGCG
>JBDRGC010000408.1:0-4973 GCA_043818215.1 Chloroflexota bacterium
AAAAGGGGCCACCAACTGCCTACGGGCGCCGCACCTTTGCACTCACCCGCCCCAGACCTTCCAGGTTTCTGAAAACCTGGAAGGTCTGGCGGAGTTGACGGAATCTACTTGCGCCCATCGGTTTTCGCGTCTATACTGGTGAAATGCCCATTCACGGGGAACGCCCCCCGGCCCCCAATTCTGGGGGAGCAATTGTGATCCTATTCATGTGTTACTCCGGGGGCTACGCCACGCTTCACGTTTTCACGTTTCCCACTCCGCTGCGCTGCGGGGACTACATCACAAATCAGGAGATACCCCATGCCGCCTTATGAACCACGCCAATGCCCCAAATGCCACCAGACCAACAGTTTCGACATGGCTAAAGTCAAACAAGTGTTGCCAATTTTCCGCTCTGTGACCAAAGATGAGGAGAAGCGCGAATACCCCGTCAAATGCAAGCATTGCGGACACGAATTCGTGATCAAGGTGCAGCCATGACTCAAGACGACTTGCATCAAGTCCGTGAAATGACCGACGCCGACCGGCGGCTGATCGCCTTCGTCCAAAAGCTGGAAGAAGGCTCAGTGGACACGCTGGAAGCCGCCGCACGCCAAATCATCACTCTGGTGACCAGCCTCATGGGTCTATTTTTGGGTATTCTGGCTTTCAAAGATTCGCCCGATTTTCTCGTTTTCAGCGATATAAAAATTATCGGCGCGGCGGCGTTGGGCGGGTTGATTGCGGCCCTATTCTTCGCACTGGACGCAGTTCTGCCGCGTGAGCACAACCCTCAGGACCTGGCCGCCATGCGTGAGATGCTGGTTGACCTGCTGCGCTACAAACGCAACGCCCTGCGACGGGCGATGTGGGCTTTTGGAATCGCCGCGCTGCTGCTTTTGGCGTTGATGCTGGACATACTTTTCCGCGCGTAGCAAATGCCCCCCGGCCCCCAACCTTGGGGGAGAATATCTCACTCAGGATGGACAGGGCGGAATTTGGAAATTCCGGCTACGTGTTGCGGCCCTCCGCCTTCCAACCAGCGCAACCAATATTTACCATTTATAATTCACCATTTACCATTTACCATTCGATTTTAGATGCAATGCATCACTAACATTTTAGCAACTACGGAGAAACCATGCTCGAACTGATACTGAAACAACTCAACGACTCAAAGGCGCAAGTTTTACTGGACGGCGTCGAAAGCCATATATTCGAACTGAACGATCTGCGTCTGGCAGACGAAGCGCAGGTACGCGCCTTCGCCGATAACCCCAACGAGTACGGCCAGCGTCTCTACGCGGCTCTCTTTCGAGAAAACTCCCCGGCCGAGGCAGCTCTGCACGCACTGCCCAAAAATCCCGGCCCCCAACCTTTCTCCCTCGTGCCAATGCTCCGCGTTGGCACGCCTGGACTAAACCTGCGCCAACAGGGAGTACTTGGAGATGCGTTCCCACGCCGGAGCGTGGGAACGAGAATGTTAGCGTGGTGAAAATAAGTCAGGCGACCCCCGGCCCCCAACCTTAGGGGAGAATGTCTCACTCAGGATGGCCAGGGCGGAATTTGGAAATTCCGCCTACGTGTTGCGGCCCTCCGCTTTCCAACTTTGGAGGGAATGGCTCCCCCAGAATTGGGGTCCGGGGTGCATCGGAGAAACGTAGTTGCTCAAAATCTTGGTGGTCAAGCGGTGTTGGGTATACACTTTATCAAGTGCATCATTTGAATTATGCAGGGTGGAATGAAATGGTAAATGGTGAATTGTAAATGAAGTTCATACAGCGCAGCCAGCATTTACCATTTATAATTCACCATTTACCATTTACAATTCGGTTTTATTGGTGGGTACGCGTCCTTGGGGATGTAATGCATCACTAACATTTTGAGCAACTACGGAGAAACCATGCTCGAACTGACACTGAAACAACTCAACGACTCACAGGTACAAGTTTTACTGGACGGCGTCGAAAGCCACATATTCGAACTGGACGATCTGCGTCTGACAGACGAAGCACAGATACGCGCCTTCACCGATAACCCCAATGAGTACGGCCAGCGTCTCTACGCGGCCCTCTTTCGAGAAAACTCCCCGGCTGAGACAGCTTTGCACGCGCTGCCCAAAAACCCCGGCCCGCAGAGGGCTATCATCCTTGTGCCTGACGGCCCGCGGCTTGATTCTATACCCTGGGAATATGCCAGCCACGCGGGTACACTTTTAGGCGCACAATATGCCCTGGTGCGCGCCCTGCCCGCCGACCAACGCCCGCAGATCGCGGGGAGAGCGGTGAACAACCGTCGCCCACTGCTTTTCAGCCCCGCCAACCCGTTGGTGGATGAACTCGGCAACCCCGTACATACGCTGGATGTGGAGACCGAGTGGGATTATCTCTCGCAAGTTGTCCAGACTTGTTCTCAGAGCGTTGACCTTTACCGCCTGCCCCCCACCATCGACAAATTGCAAAAATCGCTCAATGGCAAATCTGACTGCATTGTGCATTTCTTTGGGCATGGCAATCAAGACGCGGCTGGAAAAGCCTACTTGCTTTTCGAGCAGGCCAATGGATGCCCCGATCCCTTGCCCGCGGCCGAGTTTGCCAACCTGGTGCGCGGCAAAGCGGGACTGGTCTTTTTAGGAGCCTGCCTGAGCGCAGCCGCCGGAAGTGGTGAATTTGCTAACCTGGCGCGCCTGCTGGTGCGGGAAGGCCTCCCCTATGTGATTGGGATGCAGTTCCCGGTGCGCGTGGACGCAGCCGAGCGGATCACTGACTTCTTCTACGCAGCCTTGTTGAGCGGCAGCAGCGTGCCGGAAGCCATGCGCAGTGCCCGACAGGCCCTGTCCCGCAAAGACCGTTTTCAGGCTGGCATTCCTGTGCTCTATGCCGCCGACCCCTCGCAAACGCAGTCCTTCGATGTACAGGCAAGCGGCAGCCAGGTTTACCTCGACCAGCACACTGACTTGAGTGACCTGCGCCGTCCCGAAGGCGGTTTCTATGGCCGCCAGCGCGAATTGGTCGAGATCGGCGAATTGCTGAATGCAGCCCGCGGCGGCCCAGTGAGTATCACCCTGCACGGCATCGGCGGGGTGGGAAAAACCGCCCTGCTGTGGCAGGCCGCGCGTCGTTTTGCCTGGCGCTTCCCGGCGGGCGGGCTGGCTCTCTCGATGGAACCCCTGCTGCCATTTCCGCAATACCTCGGCAAACTGGAAGCCTGGCTGGGGATACCCGAAAGCGCCGCGGAGATTACAGCGCGCGTCGAGGTAATCTATCAAAAGCTGGATGCTGCCCCACCCCTCCTGCTGGCCCTCGATAATTACGAGACTCTGATACAGGCCCGTGACGATGGGGATTCCGAGCAGGAGGAACGCGCCCGTCAGTTGCACCGCTTCCTGTGCGGCCTGCCCTCCCGCGGCGTGACTTTGATGGCTTCCAGCCGTGCAAAGACTGGACTGCCGGGCGAAAAGATCATCAATGTCTTTGGTCTGCAAACGCTGTATGGAGCATTGCTCTTTATGGCCCTGGCCCCCGGGCGGGAAGGCGACCTGACCCTGGAGGGTGCCCAAGGAGTCAGCCGGGCGGTGCGCGGCCACCCGTTAGCCCTGCGCTTGCTCGGCCCGGTCTTCGATGACGAAGCTAACTACCTTTCACTGAACGATTTTGTTGTTAATCTGGATGCCATCTTGCCGGCCGCCGAAGATGTCTGGCTGAAGGATGACCGCCACGGCGGGCTGAGAGCCTGTTTCGATTTTTCTTTGAGGCATCTCTCCCCGGAACTGATCCAAGCTCTGGCGCGCTTGAGCAATTTTCGAGCTTTTTTCCCAGATTTTGTGGCTGCCCAGGTATTGGACGATACCGTGCAAGATTATGCAGATTTGGAGAAAGCCTTGCCGGGGGCGAACCGCAGCCTGAATACCCTGTGGGGCCGCGGTTTGCTGGAACGCCTGCAATTCCCCGCCGGAGATAAGACTTTGTATCTCTACGGCCTGCACCCAGCCCTGCGGCCTTTCGCGGCTGAAGGCTTATCTGATGAGACAGGCCCGCAAGTCGAGCAGGCTTATTTCCAGGCCATGCGCAGACTGGGCCGCAGCACCTACCCGGCCCAGAAAAGCGGCGGCATATATGCCAGCCCATGGCTGGCCGAAATCGCCCGCCGCGCTCTGCCCGACCTGGGCCGCGCCGCCGAGATGCGCGCCGATGCTGGCGGCTCCAACCTGCGTTTCCACACGGCCTTCTTATTGATGCACTTTGGCGACCTGGACGGGGCGATGCAACTCTACCAGCAGTCGCTCGAAATCAAAGCCGGGCTGGGCGACCTGAAGGGCAAGTCGGCCACGCTGCACCAAATGGCCGGGATATACGTGACGCGCGGCGACCTGGACGGGGCGATGCAGCTCTACCAGCAGTCGCTCGAAATCAAGGCAGGGCTGGGCGACCTTCAGGGCAAGTCGGCCACGCTGGCCAATATGGCCGGGATATACGTGACGCGCGGCGACCTGGACGGGGCGATGCAACTCTACCAGAAGTCGCTCGAAATTAAGGAAGGGCTGGGCGACCTTCAGGGCAGGTCGGCCACGCTGCACAACATGGCCGGGATTTACGCGACGCGTGGCGACCTGGATGGGGCGATGCACCTCTACCAGCAGGCTCTCAAAATAGATGAAGGGCTGGGCGACCTGAAGGGCAAGGCCATGACTTTAGGGATGATGGGACAAGCTTTATGGCAAATGAAGAATCATGAGAATGCTTTGGTATCTCTGCTGGCGGGTTTTTCAATTTTGTCGGAAAAGCAAATGGAACCCCAAACACAACAGGCGATGGCATCTGATTTGGCAAGCTGGCGGCGAGAACTTGGCCCCAAAATATTCGACCCGCTCTGGGCTGAAGTCACCGGCGGCGCGCTCCTCCCGGAGTGGCTGGCGGGTTGAAAATATGTAGGTTAAATAGAACGCGGACACTTGTACCGAAACGCAAGTGCAGGTGTAACGCGGATGCAGCGGA
>JBDRGC010000409.1:0-3393 GCA_043818215.1 Chloroflexota bacterium
TATTCTCTTTGATGAGCAGACAAAATAGCACGACAATAAAAGAAAATAAAGGAGCCGGGTTAATTCCAAAACTGCGGATGGCTGAATTCCCAAACGCTGACGAAGTTGTTCGCCTGGGTTCCTTGGGAACACAGCGTTCATCTGATGCGGTTGACGTCCTGCTAGTAAACCCGCCCACCCCGGATGGTGACCTGTGGATCCGCACCCAGCACCGGGTGGGTCGCCGCACACGTGAGAATATGATCTGGCCCCAGGTCTCACTGGCACAGATGGCAGCCTTGCTGCATCCCACTTACAAAGTTGCTATTATTGATGCCAATGCTGAACGAATGGGCTGGCCTGAGTTTGCCCGGCAACTAGACTGGTACCAGCCCAAATATTACCTGACCCAACTCACCGCCCCGACCCTGGAAAACGACATGTATGGGTGTTTCCTGGCTAAGGCGCGCGGGGCCAAGACCATCGCTTTCGGTACTCATATCACTCCCATCCCCCGCGAGACCATGCGCCCCTACCCGGCCCTGGATTACGGCCTGGTCGGCGAGCCGGATCTGACCATTCGGGATTTGATCGACCACCTTGAACGGAAGACCGCAGATCGTTCCCCAGAGATCAGGAAACTCTTCGAAAAGCACGATCCAGCCTATAAACCGGCAATCTGGGAAGATGGAACCGTCAACCTCCATGAAGTAAAAGGATTGGCCTGGCGCCAGGGGGAAGAGATTATCGTCAACTTGCCGCGACCCTTTATCGCCGATCTGGACGATCTGCCCATCCCCATGCACGAACTGCTGCCGCTGCAGAAATATCGGATGCCGATGATGAAAGGCCCATTTACCTTTATCGTCACCAGCCGCGGCTGCCCGGCGGGCTGCACATTCTGCATCAAGCACGTCAGTTACCAGTATGGAGTCCGGCTGCGCTCGCCTGAACTGATCATGGAAGAGTTGTGGGAGCTTAAAGCACTGGGGATCAACTACATCAATATGTACTCCGACCTGTTCACCGTCAACCGCGGCCAGGTGATGGAACTGTGCCAGCGGATGATCGATGAAAAGATCAATATCCATTGGACTTCCAACAGCCGGGTGGACTTCGTGGATGAAGAGATGCTCAAAATGATGGCGCGGGCAGGTAATTTTATGATCGCCTGGGGCCTGGAAAGCGCAAACGAGCAGATTTTGAAGCGCGTCCACAAAGGCATCGACCCCACCAAATCCGAGCGTGCTCTGCGTTGGGCCAAAGAGGCCGGGATCATGAATTGGGGCTATTTTATCATTGGCCTTCCCGGCGAGACCGAAGAAACCATCCGGCAGACGATAACCTTCGCTAAGAAAATGCCGCTGGATATTGCTCTCTTCCATGTGGCGGCTCCTTATCCCGGTACGCCCTTTTTCTTCGAAGTTGTGAAAAATGGCTGGTTCCGTCCTGGAACCCGCTGGGAACAGGTAGATATGGACGAAGGCACGGTGCTCGATTACCCCGAACTCTCTGCCGAAGACCTGCTATATTGGCAGAAACGAGCCTTCCGAGAATGGGCTATGCGTCCCGGGCCGATGTGGACTTATTTCAAAATGCTGTTGTCCGATTTCAGCACTTTCAAAACTGCATTGGATGTGGGCTTGCAAACTTTGAGGTGGCAGGCTGGCGGGGGATAGGTGACTCAATCTCGCTATTTCGCGTTGGCTGACCTGGCCTGTGTGGCTGTCGCCGGGGCACTGTTATACAACTGGCCCAAGTTGGGTGGCTGGCCGTTGCTGATAGCCTTGCTCCCCTGGGTAATACGTCTTGTAAATCGCAAATTGCCCTTTCAGCCCACGCGCTTCGACCTGTTCATTATTCTCTTTCTGATAACCGCTTGGGTTGGGGTGTTGGTAAGCTATGATCAGGCCATGTCGTTGGAGAGATATTGGTTGATCGTTTGTGCGGTCTTCCTGTACTTCGCTTTGGCCGGTCAGCCACGCCAAAACTTGTGGATCGTAACAGGATGGTTAGGGGCGTTCGGCGCTATGGTGGCCGGTTACTTCCTCGTGACGCATGATTGGGTAGCCCAACCGGCAAAATTCGAGAGCATAAATCAGGCCGGTGTGTGGTTGATGACGGTTCGCCCTATGCTCAACACACACCAACTACACCCCAACGTGGCTGGAAGTATCATCGCTATGCTGGCGCCTTTTTTGATGGCTTCAGGGCTGCACTCCTGGCGAGCGCGGCATATCTTGATAACCCTGCTGATCCTGGCCACTGGCGGGTTGGGATTGATCGGACTTCTGCTAACCACCTCGCGGGGGGCCTGGATTGCACTGAGTGCTGTTTTTGGGTTATGGGGTTTATGGTGGGTGAGCGGTGTGGCTGCCAAAGCTTTACGCAGGGAGTTGAGGAAGACCATCTTTTATTCTGCTTTAGCAATAACCGCCCTTATTGTCTTGATCTTTGTGATTATATACCCTGGGGACGCTCTAGCTCTTGTCGATCGCTTGCCCGGCCCTGCTAATGCTGGGACCCGTCTGGACTTGGCTCAAGGAGCTTTCGATCTGGTGGACGATTTTCCCTTCACCGGAGGCGGTTTGGGCGCCTTTCCAGCCCTGTATTCTCAATATATACGTGTCATTCCTAATTTTTTCATCCGCCATGCCCACAATCTCTTTCTAGATGTAGCCATCGAACAAGGAATTCCAGGCGCGTTGGCGCTGGCAGCCATTGTGTTGGGAGCGGGCTGGCCTTTGGCCACCCGCGCAGGGAAGGCTATTGATTTACCGGATGCTTCCCTTCTCCGTTGGGGTGTGCTGGCCAGCCTGCTGGTGATGCTTATCCATGGGTTAGTAGAAGACTCGCTATACGGAAGCCGGGGTGTGCTGCTACTGTTACTCCCGGCCGGTATGAGTGTAGCGGTAATGAGGAAGCAGGATAATGATCCAGAACAGATGGGCACATCCAAAGCAACCTTGTTCAACAAGTCCCTAAAGCGGAACGCTTATGCCATTATTCTCATCTTTGTATTCATCCTGCTTTTTAATTTCCGCCAACCCCTGTTGGCAAGTTGGTACGCTGATTTGAGCGCGGTGGCCCAGGCCAGGATAGAACTGGACGGCTGGCCCACCGGCGAGTGGGACGACGGCAGCAACACCAGTGCGCTGGAACCAGCCGGAGCCACCTTCCATCACGTCCTACAGTTAGACGCAGACAACCGCACCGCTCATCATCGCCTGGGGTTGATAGCGATGTTGCAACAGGATTATTCAGCGGCGGTGGAGCATCTGGAAGCAGCATTTCAAACTGACCCGGAACATCGTGGGGTGCGGAAAAATCTGGGCTACAGTTACGCCTGGGCAGGCCAGTACGAAAAAGCCCTGGATGTGTTGGCCCCAATTCCAGAAGGTGAGAGTGAACTGA
>JBDRGC010000410.1:0-2477 GCA_043818215.1 Chloroflexota bacterium
GAAAGCATGGATCTGATCAACAGGGCTATACAGAGAACGAATGATTTTGAGCAGATGATGAGAAATGTTCTCGACACTGTGCTGTTGGTCTTTGATTGTGACCGGGCATGGCTGGTGTATCCCTGTGATCCTGAAGCCGCAACCTGGAATGTTCCGATGGAACGGACGAAACCGGAATATCCCGGCGCCTCTGCGATCAATCTTGAAGTTTCCATGGAGGCGACTATTGCTCAAGTATTCCGAGCGGTCTTATCTTCAAATGGTCCAGTGAAATTCGGCCCAGGTTCGAAGCATCCATTACCAATAATGCCTGCCGATCGCTTTGCAGTGTTATCCCAGATAGCAACGGCGATCTATCCAAAGGGGGACAAGCCTTATTGCTTTGGGCTTCATCAATGCTCTCATTCGAGGATCTGGACAGGGGCGGAGGAGATGCTGCTTCAAGAGATTGCCAGGCGGTTAGCTGATAGTTTGTCAAGCTTACTTGCATATCGCAATTTGCAGGAGAGTGAAGAGAAATATCGAACATTAATTCAAAATATTCAAGCAGCAGTTGTTGTTCATAATTCAGACACGCAAATCTCAACCAGCAACGCGGCTGCGCAGGAACTGCTGGGATTAACTGAAGATCAAATGTTGGGAAAAACCGCGTGGGATCCGGATTGGCATTTCTACCGCGAAGATGGAACCGTGATGCCATTTGAAGAATATCCTGCGAACCAGGTTGTCGCTACACGCAAATCCTTGCGGGACTTAATCGTTGGAATACATCGCCCCGGGAATATTCAGGACGTCTGGGTTCTGGCCAGTGCCGATCCGGTTTTTGGTGCAGACAATGAAATTAGCCGAGTGATTGTGACCTTCATGGATATCACAGAGCGCAAGCGGGTTGAGGAACGGATTCAGAGAGAAGTTGCCCGCACATCTGTACTACTCGAAATCTACGAGCAAGCTCCAAAGCTTTCGGACAAAGAGCTTTATGATTTTACGTTGGAGAGGGCTGTCCAGCTCACCGGTAGTAAAATCGGTTTTTTCCATCTTGTCTCCGAGGATCAGGAGCAGATTATTCTCACATCATGGAACAGCGAGGCGCTGAAGAACTGCACCGCCATATATGATACTCATTATCCGCTTGGTCAGGCGGGCAACTGGGTGGATTGTGTGCGTTATCAACGTCCGGTCATCTACAATGACTTCCCGAATTCTCCTCATCAGAAAGGACTTCCTGAAGGACATTCGCCAGTGAGAAGATTCATGAGTATTCCTGTTATGGAAGATGACAAAGTGAGATACATCTTCGGTGTAGGGAATAAGACGGAAGAGTACGAAGACCATGATCTCGACCAAATACTGTTGGTGGCATATGAACTTAGTAAGATTCTTAAACAAAGAAGAACTGAAGAGACGCTGCGCAAAAGCGAGGCTGAACTTAAGGAAGCGCAACGCGTTGCTCAACTCGGTAATTGGGAATGGAATGTCTTAACCGATACGATAAAGTGGTCTGAAGAATGCTATCGTTTATGTGGTTTCGATCCGCATCAGCCCGTGCCGGGCTATGAAGAGCATTTGAAAGTCTATACTCCGGAGAGTATGAGTAAGCTTGACACAGCCGTGAAGAAGGCTTTAGAAACCGGAGAACCCTATGAACTTGACCTTGAAATTGCCCATCCAGTCAATAACACACAGTGGATCGTCGCTCGGGGACGGATAATACGAGATGCAAATGGCAAAATAGTCGGTCTGGGAGGTACTGTACAGAACATAACGGTTCGTAAGCGAGCCGAAGCGGAAATTGCCCGCATGAATCGTGCGCTGCGGATGCTCAGTGACAGCAATCAAACTCTGATTCGGACCACGGATGAAGCCGCATTGCTGGACGAGGTTTGCAAAATCGCCATCGAGACGGGCGGCTATCGATTGGCTTGGATCGGGATAGCGGAACACGACGAAGCTAAAAACCTCCGGCCAGTGGCGCACGCGGGGGTGGACTCGGGCTACATCGAAACAGCGAAAATCAGTTGGGACGAGGAATCTCCACGGGGTAAAGGTCCAGGTGGATCTGCCATTCGTTCTGGGCAACCCTGCATTGTGCGCAATATCTTCAGTGATCCCTCGTTTACGCCATGGCGCGACGAGGCAATTCAGCGCGGTTATCAATCAATCATTGCTTTACCGCTGATCAGTGGCAGCATAACGTACGGAGCATTTGGAATCTATGCTGATCAACCTGATGCGTTCGACGAGATGGAGGTTGAGATTCTTAAAGAGCTTGCGGGAGATGTGGCGTATGGTATCGGCGCATTGCGAATAAGAGGTGAACAAAAGCGGGCAAAACAACTCCTGCAAGAATCGGAAACTCGCTACCGCGTCGTAGCCGACAATACCTATGACTGGGAATTCTGGATCAATCCTGCAGGAATGTTCAATTATGTTTCCCCTTCTGTGGAAAGAATTACCGGCTATACGGTGCAAGAGTT
>JBDRGC010000411.1:0-8478 GCA_043818215.1 Chloroflexota bacterium
AGCGGGTTGCGAGTTAGAAGTTAGGGGGTTAGGGGTTAGGGGGTTAGGAGTTAGGAGGGGGAATTCGAAGGTTGATAGTTGTTCGATATTGAGGCCGTCGAGGGCGGAGGCGAGGGTGGGGTTGGGTCGGGAGGTAAACCAGTGGACGGGGGCGGAGGCAAGGAGTTTTTCGGATTGGGCGATGCAGACCTGACAGGGCGGTGCGGCAGCGTGGTCGTCTGGGTTGGTGCCCAGCACGCAGCGGCTCATTCCGGCCCGGCAGGCAAAGTGGATCACCGGCGCGCCGGCAAGCTGCAAGCCCCAGGCCGTCAACAGCGCAAAGGCCGAGTTCTGGCTGAAGCCGCCCAATCGGGCAGAAGCGTTGAACATCACCACTGGACGCTGGTCAGGGTTCGGACGGGCATGACGCTTCACTTGCCGGGTGAGGCTAACAATACGCCACTCGCGCTGCAAACGCAGCCAGACATTTTGCAGGCGGCGTTTCAGGGTGAGGGGGTGGGATCTGTGCATACTGAGCATTGTGGGGATGGAGATTGGAGATTGGAGATTGGGGATTGGAGATTGGGGATTGGAGAATGGAGATTGGAGATTAGGGATTGGAGATTGGGGATTGGGGATTGGGGATTGGAGATTGTGGATTCTCTACCCTCTACCCTCTACCCTCTACCCTCTGCCCTCTACCCTCTACCCTCTCCCTGCCGCCTCGAAATACGCCTCGGAAAGGCGATTGATGGCGATGAAGAAACCCTCGCCGCCGCGCTGGTGGCCGCGCCATATTTCGGGGATCATCGTGCCGTGGTAGCTTTTTGTCAGTTGGAAGAACTTCACCCAGTCGATGGCGCCCTCCCCAATTTGCAAGCCCTCGCCGTCGATGCCCGAAGCATCCGAGAGATGCAGGTGCGAGACGTAAGGCAGGATGGCCTCCACTTGCTCGTAGAAATCGACATTGGCCCAATTGCAATACAATTTGTGATGCGATGTATCGTAGCAGGTCTTCAACCCCATCGAAACGATAAAATCGCGAATCTCATAAGTATCCATAAAAGCATTAGTCAACCACTGGCCGCCGAAGTACCAGGGACGCGGGGGTAGGTTTTCCAACAAAAGCTCGACCCCATCGAAATCCAACTCTTCGACCGAGCGGCGCAGGTTATCGTACAGCCGCTGGCGGTCTTCGATGGGATGGTCGAGGCTGGCGGCTCCGGGGTGGACGATCATCTTCGGGGTGCCGCTGAAATGGGGAGCCATCTCACGGGTGACGCCAACAGCCCTTTGTATCAGCGCCAGCGAAGCCCGGCGGTGGTCATCATCAAATGAGCAGAGATCCACCAGATGATTGCCCCAAAATTCCGGGGCATGTACCACCAACTGCATGTCCAGATCGTCCCCCGGATAAGGCTCATCCAAATCTTTATCTGTAAAATGGAATTCGAGGAGCCGAGGGGCATAAGGCAGCATCGTGCGGAAATCGTTGAAGCGCACCACAAAACCCCATTCCATCGGCAGGGTGTGCTCCGTGTCGAGGGTGACTTGCAGGCCAATATCGCGGTCGAGGAAAGGTTCATCTTCCTCGATGGCCCGTCCGGCAACGCGCCCGATGAGATCCATGTATCGTTGGGGAGACAGTCCCTGCCCCGGCCCTTTGACAGTGACCATCTTGCGAGTGATTTCGTCCCCCGGTTGGATGCGGCGGGTGGCGACCAGGCTTTTAGCCAGCACCTCGCGGTTGAGAATCTCACCCATGGTGAAGAATTTTTCCTTGCCGGTGCCCAGTGCCTGCGTCACCTGCCGGATATCGCGCACCATCTTGCCGAAGCCATGCGGCTCCAGGCTTGCGGCGTGGTCGGGACCATCCATGGTGCGGTCGAGGGTGATATGCCTCTCGACGATGCAAGCCCCCAAAGCCGCGGCCACCGTGGAGACCGAGATACCCCGCTCGTGGCCCGAGTATCCCACCGGGACGCCAAATTCACGCAGACGAGCCATAAAGCGCAGGTTGATATCTTCGAAAGCAGCGGGATAAGCGCTATTGCAGTGCAGCAGGGCAAACTCGGCATTGCGCTCTTCGAGGAACTCCACCGTAGTGACCACTTCACCCCAACGTGACATGCCGGTGGAAACGATCAATGGCTTGCCCTTTTGGGACAGGTAATCAATCAGGGGCAGGTTGATCATGTCAGCGGAGGCTACTTTGAAGGCAGGCACGCCGAGAGATTCCACAAAGTCGGCGCTGTCTTCGTCGAAGGCCGAGCACATAAAAGTAACGCCCTTCTGCATGCAGTAATCCACCAGTTTGTAGTAGTCTTCGTCGGAGAGTTCAACGCGCTGCAAAATAGGCAGCAGGTAATTCAGGTTCTTTTCGCCGACGTTGGCATCGTCGAGATATTTTTTGGGATACAGTTTCTTCAAATTGCGCTTCTGAAACTTGACCGCATCCACCCCGGCACGCACCGAGGCGTCGATGAGCTGAAAGGCATAATCGAGAATACCGTTATGATTAACGCCGATTTCAGCAATTATATAGGTTGGGTGGCCGTCGCCGATGAGCCGGCCGCCGATTTTGATTGTAGGCATTTGGAACTCCATTCGGGAATTGGGGAAATTGGTAGATTGGTAGGTTGGTAGATTGGTAAGTTGGTAGGTTGGTAGATTGGTAGGTTGGTAGATTGGTAGGTTGGTAGATTGGTAGATTGGTAGATTGGTAGGTTGGTAGATTGGTAGGTCGGTAGATTGGTAGGTTGGTAGATTGGTAGATTGGTAGGTCTTGGTATATCGGTAGATTGGTAAATTAGTGCGCTTTGGTTGATTTTCAGGTTTGCCAATTTACCAATTTACCAGTTACCAATCTACCAATTTACCAACTACCGAGTTACCAATTTATACCCCACCCCGGTCACCGTTTCGATATGCACGGTGCTGCCAGCTAATTTATTGCGAAGGTGGCCGACGTGAACATCCACTGTGCGGGTCTGACCGGCGAAGTCGTAACCCCAGGCCAGTTGCAGCAATTGATCGCGGCTCAACACCAGCCTTTTGTGCTCCGCCAGAATGAGGAGCAAATCGAATTCTTTGGGGCGCATCTCGACGAGCCGGCCTGCGACTGTCACCTCCCGGCTGCCGGGGTCGATCACCATGTCCCCGATATGCACCGGGACGGCGCCACTCTCCGGGCCGCGATCCACCCGCCGCAGAAGGGCCTTGACTCGCACGACCAACTCGCGGGGGTTGAATGGCTTGGTGAGATAATCGTCGGCCCCCATTTCCAGCCCGAGGATTTTGTCGATGTCTTCGTCGCGGGCGGTGAGCATAAGAATCATGATGGGATTATTCTCGGCCCGCAAGCGGCGACAGACTTCCAGTCCGTCCAACTCGGGGAGCATGATATCGAGCACCACCAGGGCCGGGCGCAGACGGGTGACGGCGTCCAACGCGGCGCGCCCATCGCCAACCGCCTCGATGCGGAAGCCGTCCCGCTCCAGGTACATGCGTGCCAATTGGACGATATTGGGTTCGTCGTCAACGAGGAGGATTAGTTCGCCAGGCATGATTTTTTGGGATTGGTGTATTGGGGCATTGGTAAATTGGTAAATTGGTATATTGGTAAATTGGTGCATTAGTCAATCTACCAATTTACCAGTTTACCAATTTACCGAGCACCACCCACCGCCACCGCTTCGATTTCCACAGCGGCGTCTTTGGGTAGGCGTGCGACCTGGACTGCGGAACGGGCCGGGTAGTTCGCAGTGAAGAATTCAGCGTAAACGCCGTTCATAGCAGCAAAGTCGTTCATGTCACGCAGGAAGACAGTGGTTTTGACGACGTTCTCCAGCGAGGTTCCGGCGGCTTCCAGCACGGCTTTGAGATTGGTCAACGCTTGACGGGTTTCGGCTTCGATGCCGCCCGCGACGAATGCGCCACTGGCGGGGTCGATGCCCAATTGCCCGGCGGTATAGACGAATTCGCCAGCGCGGACACCCGCCGAGTAGGGGCCGATGGCCTGGGGGGCATTTTCGGCGACAACAACTTGTTTTTGCATATTTCACCTCGTAAAATAGAATTTTTGTACTCGTCAAGCCCATGTCGGAATTTAACGCCAGACTGCGAAGGTGCGAAGTAGCAAAGGGTTTTGAGAGCACAATACAAAGATTTTCGTGACTACTCAGGCAGATGATGAATCTGGTTAAACAACGCCCGAAGCTCCCCCTGCCCCCCAATCCTGGGGGGAGCATCACGGGTTCTCTCCAAAATTGGGCTGAGTATGGGGATCCCCCCAAAGTTGGGTTGAGTAATACGGGCTTCCCCCATAGTTGGGGGGTCAGGGGGGCTGTCTGAGTAGTTACGATTTTTCTTTCATCAATCTCCCCCATTGTACTTTAGACGGGAACGAGTTACAAGGAATACGTGGGGCGTGAAGCGAATGGCGAATGGCGAGTGGCGAGTGGCGAGTGGCGAGTGGCGAGTGGCGAATGGCGAATGGCGTGATAATAGATCACGTTTCACGTTTCAAGCTCCACCCTCCACGCTCCACCCTCCACCCTCCAACCTCCACCCTCCAACCTCCAACCTCCACCCTCCACGCTCCACCCTTCACCCTCCACCCTCCACCCTCCACCCTCCACCCTCCACCCTTCACCCTCCACCCTCCACCCTCCACCCTCCACCCTCCACGTTCTATGCAGGCTCAAGCAGGTAACCGATTCCCCGTTCGGTGATCAGATATTGGGGATTGGCCGGATCTGTCTCTACTTTCTGACGCAGGTGGCCGATATATACTCGCAGGTATTCTGTCTCTTCGCCATATTCTGGCCCCCAAACATTTTGTAAGATTGTCCGGTGGGGTAAAACCTTGCCGGTGTGTTCCATCAAGTAGATCAGCAGGTTGAATTCTGTGGGGGTAAATTTGACGAGTTCTCCGCTCACACTCACTTCATGGCGTTCCAGGTTGACCACAATCTCACCGCAGATCAATCGCCCATGTCGAGTAGGGGGTTCTGTCCATCGGGAGCGGCGCAATACCGCCTTGACACGGGCCAGCAATTCTCCAACACCGAAAGGTTTGGTCAGGTAGTCATCGGCGCCTGCATTGAAACCTCGGATTTTGTCGGTCTCTTCGCCTAAGGCTGTCAGGATGATGATGGGAACCATAGAATTGTGCCGTATGCGCCGGGTGGTTTCTAACCCATCCATGCGGGGCATCATAATATCCAGAATGACCAGATCAACATTTTGAGTATTAAAAATAGCCAATGCCTCCAACCCATTGAACGCGGTGGCAACTTTATAGCCGCGCACTTCCAGGTTTCGGCGCACGAAATCGCGCAGGGGTTTTTCATCGTCTACAACCAGAACAGTGGGATGATTCATAATAGATCAGGTGATAGCTGGTTTTTCTATTGGCAAGGAGAAAGCAATACAAGCGCCTTTTTCGCACGGCTCTGACCAAATTTCACCACCGTGCGCCTGCACAAACCCCTGGCAGATTGTCAACCCCAAACCAGCCCCTGGGGCGGTGCGTGTGAGACCGCTGTCTACCCGGTAGAAGCTCTCGAATATTTCTTGACTGTGTTCGATCGGAATGCCCGGCCCTTCGTCTTCCACTTTGACGATAAGATTGCCGTCCTCGAGAATCGCGTTGATAGAAATAGGAGATTCGTCCCCGGCGTATTTTACCGCGTTTTCGATTAGATTTCGCAGCACAGATTCTATACGCCGCGCATCGATGTACAAATATGGGAGGTTTGTTGGCAGGTTTACTACAAGGCGGTTTCCGGGACGGGGTTGACACCGCCTGGCGGCCAATTGAACCAATTCGTTGAGATCGCACTCAGTCCGCGAAACTGTCAGGCTATCAGCCTCGATGCGGGAGAGATCCAGCAGATCGTTGACGAGATCACTCAAATGATCGGTTTCATCCGAAATGATATTCAGAAACTCGCGTTGGGAGTGCGAGTCCCACTCCACGTCCTCGGCCAGCAGAGTACTTGCATATCCTTTGATGGATGCCAGCGGGGTGCGCAATTCATGGGAAACCGTAGATATCAGGCTGGATTTCATGCGATCCAGCTTGCGGTCTGCGGTAACGTCGTGGAGAATTTGTCCCCTGCCAATCGGAACTCCGCGGGTATCGGTAACATCGAAAACTTGCAGCCGCAGATAGAGCATACCTTCCCGGGTGGTCAGTGAGATTTCAGCGCTGTGTTGTCCGTGGCTGTGTACCGCGGTTTGTATTGCTCCTCTGATTGATTCGGGTTCGACCGCATTTTCTAGAATGAGTTCGAAAAGATCGTTGGCCTGGGAACCGATGATTCGGGACAAGGGCAAATCCGTCAGCTCGCTTATGCGGCGGTTGGCATACACGACCTGCCCCTCCAGATTTTCAAGCAGCAACCCATCGTGCATTGATTGTACCAGGGCTTCCAACCGACGGGTTTGCTCCTGCAAGCGCGTATCGCTGCGGGTATAGAGAACCGCGTTTTCGATAGCCATAGCAGCATGGTTAGCGAAATTAGAGAGCAGGGCGATCTCGCGCGGGGTGAAAGTGTGCGGGTTGGGCAGGAAAATGAGCAAAGCGGAGGGGGGGGCGTACTGCGTGTTTAGGGGAATCGCTAAGATGGAGCGATATCCTTCCACCCGGGCGCGAGGCCGAAATGCTGTGTACGAGGGATTTGTCTCTGTGTCGCTGATTTGAATCGCTTCCCCGCTTCGAATAGCCCGCAACGTGACTGAGTGGGGCTCATTGGGGTCAATGGTAAGCTGTTCCGTGTGTCGCTTCGAAAGGCCTCGGCTGGCTTGAGCACGGAAAATGCCCCGGCGTTCATCCAGAGCCACTATAGCGCTCATTTCTACTGCCAGCAGACGTTCCACCTGTTCGAGGATACGGTTGAGAACAGTTTGTGAATCAAGTGTCGAAAGCACTGATGCGCTGGTTTGAAGCAGGGTGGCAAGTTCGTTGAGGCGTGCTTCGATGGCCGCTTCCATGCGAGTCAAACTGCGGGTAAGGTAGCCTACCTGGTCGGTGCGGTTCGACAGATTATCGAGAGTCTCTCGTTGTTCGGTGGTGATGTCTCCCTCGCGGCCGATTGTTTGGCTGTAATCTGCCAGGTTTCTCAAGGGACGGATGGCTTGCCGTACCAACCCCAGCCAGAAGAACAGGCCCACGGTCAGGAAGACTATCAGAGCGAGCAGTACATCCCGGAAGAAAGCGCGCGGCGTGGCAAAAGCGGTTTTTGTGGGCCGGCCGACGATCACTCCCCAGCCTGCGCTTGATACGGGAACAAAGCTATAGAGGATTTCTTCTCCGTTTTCATCTAGTGAGATCAAGTTGTCAACTCGTCCCAAGAGCACGGCCTCGGTCACATTGGATTGACTCTCGGGTACCTTTTTCAATATTTGGTTTGAAACAGGATGAGCGATGATTTGGCCCGTGGAGTCGATGATCATCACCAGGAAGTTTTCCTCAGGGCTGTATTCGTTGGCGATCTTCCCAAGCGTTTGACTGAGGGATTCGAGCTTGATATTTGTTGCTACCACCCCCAAGAAATTGCCGCGGCTGCCCCAGAGCGGCATTACAGTTGTAACCACGGGTTGATTAGTGGTGGGTGATATACGGCCTTGAGAGACAATCGAGCGAGTCGTCAGAGCCGCGCGCTGGAAATAATCGCGAAAAGAAAAATCGTCGCCTACTGTAGATATGGGGGCAATGGGGTAGTGGAAGATCATGAATCCTTGTGCATTGAGCCTGTAAATCAGGTTGATGTCGGGGCGGACTTTCATAACAGTATCGAAAAGTTCTTCCATTTCATCCGGGTCGGCTTCTATAACGGATGTGTATTCTCCCAATTCACGAACGGCCTGAAGAGCATTCCGCATGGTGATATCGGTTTCTTGGGCTATGGAGCGCGCCAACGCCAAATTGGCGGCCTTGACATCGTCTTCCAGCCGCTGGCGGGTGGTGCGGGCGAAGAACAGTGTCACCGCTACTACCAGACCTACGAAGATGATATAAAAAATCGTGAGCTGCAAGCCCAGGTCGTGGCTGATCGAAAGTTTCTTCAATCTCTAACCTCCAATCTCCAATCTCCAATCTCCAATCTCCAATCTTTACCCACCAAATGCTTTCAGAATACGTGTAATATGCTTTGCGCCTTTCAGATACAGATCCAGGCGCAGGTTCTCGTTGGGAGCGTGTGCCTGTGAGCCGGGATGCCCGACGCCAGCGGTGACAACCGGCAAATTCAGGTAATGGATAAAAGCGTGGTTGGGGCCAGACCCGCCGACCATGGGAACGATTTCCATCGTTTTTCCGTAGATTTCCTCGGCGGTATCTACCACCAGTTTGACAAAGGGATCATCGGGATCGGTCTTGGCGGCCGGCCCGCCACCCAGGAAGGTGATCTCCACGTCAGAGAAGCCCTCGGCATCCAGGTGGGTGCGCAGCTGTGCGAGCACCTCTTCGATGGTCTGCCCCAGGGCCAGACG
>JBDRGC010000412.1:0-7757 GCA_043818215.1 Chloroflexota bacterium
AGCATCTGGAAGCAGCATTTCAAACTGACCCGGAACATCGTGGGGTGCGGAAAAATCTGGGCTACAGTTACGCCTGGGCAGGCCAGTACGAAAAAGCCCTGGATGTGTTGGCCCCAATTCCAGAAGGTGAGAGTGAACTGAATGTGTATATCTGGTGGTGGGGAACCCAGGGACGGGCAGACTTATCTGAGAGGGCGCAGGAAATGGTGAGGTTATTAGGAGAACAATAAAAGTTAGAGATTGCTTCGCATACCTATGCAGGCACTGCGCAAAACGCTACTAAGGAACATAGCCCTGTCATTGCGAGGGTTGCTTCACCGCCCGAAGCAATCTTCTCCTTTGAGTAGGAGATTGCTTCAGCGGTAAAGCTGCTTCGCAATGACATACTACTAAGAAACTTAAGGCATGTCATCGCGAGCCGACGCTTTTCGGCGAAGCGATCTCCTTCTCGTCAAGGATGAGATTGCTTCGCATACCTATGCAGGCACTGCGCAAAACGCTACTAAGAAACATAGCCCTGTCATTGCGAGGGTTGCTTCACCGCCCGAAGCAATCTTCTCCTTTGAGTAGGAGATTGCTTCAGCGGTAAAGCTGCTTCGCAATGACACGGTAAAAGTGTTTCTTTCTGATTGAGCCCCGCTGTTTGTTGCGGGGTGTAGACACTCGCAACGACATGGTGAAATGAAATGGGTGTGTTTCATTTGATTTGGAGCAAGACATTTCGCCGGTTGAGCGGTGTCCTGAGTTCATCGAAGGGTAGCCGATGCTTTCCCGGCGTATCGACATCGTGCCCTTTAGGGTAAACCTAGAAATGTCCCTTTGACTAAGGAATGAGAATTAAATAACTTGCGCGTTTGCATCCTAACGCGAGCGCCGGTTGAGTAGCGGAGGCACATGCTTTTCGTGCCGGAGCGTACACCTGCACTGCGTGCGGCGCAAGTGTCGAAACCCAGCGGCTTCTGGCTAAATAAGCCCGTTTGGTTTCGATATGCCCCTCCAAAAACATTCGGGGCTACTCAACCTGCACTACTCTCTAGTTTGGAAATGGGTAAGTAATTTAATCACCTTTCCTAAGTAGTATCGCTTGATTTCGACACCGTACCTGCGTTCGGTGCAGGTGCGCAGTGCCTGCATAGGTATACGGGCGACGAAAAACATATCGCCCACTCAATCAGCGCTTTCAAACGAAATGAAATACACCCAAATGAAATAAACACAATGCAAAACTCAAGAATTCAGCATCGAAAAAAACTCCCTATCTTATCCCTACTCATCCTGCTGATCTCTGGATCGCTTGCGGTTCTGGCCACGCGGGTGACGGCCCAGTCTAGCAATGAGCCGTGGGCCACTCCCATCAATCTTTCCCATTCGGGCGGGACCAGTAACCCTCATCTTGTGATCGACTCAGAAGACCGGGTGCATGTGATCTGGCAAAATGCTTCCGAAGAATGGATATACACTCGCAGGGAGGCTGACCAATGGAGCGACCCCGCGCCGGTGCAACTTCCTTTCACCTTATCAAGCCTGCGCCTGATGGCGGATCAGATAGGGTATATCCACGCCTTTTGGAAGGACCCCAACGGGAGTTTACTTTACAGCCGGTCGCTTGCATCTAATATTGCGACTTTTTCGACCTGGACAGTCCCCCAGGTGATCGCTGAATCTGCTACCAAGATGGCGGTTGCACTGAATGACCAGGGAGGTTTGCACCTGGCCTATATCCGTTCAGACCAATCGCCAGGGTTGTATTACCGGATTGCGGATAGCACCAATTTTATCTGGTCAATGCCGCAGGTGCTGTATACCTCGCCCTATTTCCGTGGATTGAGCGAAGAGGATACCCACCTGTCGTTGGCCGCCGATGCCCAGGGTAGCGTTCATGTCGCCTGGGATGACAGCATCAAAGAACAGGTGTACCTGGCCAGTGCCACGGGTGATCCATCATCCGCTCAGGCGTGGGGAGATCCCCAGGTCTTAGACCAGCGGCAGGAGACCGATGGCAGCCAGGCGATTGGGCCTTCCAAGTCTATCGTGATGGCATTTGGGGATGAATTGCTCTATATCTGGCAGGCCGGGCACGAAGGCAGCAGTTGCGCACAATATTATCAACGCCTGGACGGCAGCGGAAATCCATTAGCGGTGCGCCAAGTGATCACAAGCGCTTCGCAGGGCTGCTCGGAAAATTACCAATACCTGGGGAACTTCAACGGCCAGGGCCTGCTGCTGACCGGTAGTGAAAATGGCTACGAACTGCTGGCCTGGGATTGGACTGCATCGCATTGGAGCCTCCCACAGCGGCAGTCGTTGTTGACCAGCGGGTTCGTCCATCCTGAAACCTACCGCCAGGTGATATTGACTAGCCAACAGATGGTAGCCGGTAAAGATGGCCAGCTCTATTTGGTGGGCGTTTCAGAAGGCAAAGGGCAGGATGTCTGGTTCAGCACCCGTACGATCAATGAAGCGACCCAATGGTACCCAACACCTACATCCCCATCTGCCTGGAACCCGCCAACTTCTATTAGCCGAAGCCAGGCGGCCTTATCGCCTCCGGTGCTGGTCGCCGGCTCGAATGGACGGCTGCACGTCTTCTGGTCTCAGGCCGGGGATAACCGCATTTACTACGCCACGCGTGAAGGCGGTAATGAGCGCTGGTCTGGGGCGGCGACGATTTTAGAAACCTTTGCAGGTGAACCCCAGGCTTTGACCGCGGGGCTATCTCCCGATGGACTTCTGTTGTTATCCTGGAGAGCGAAAGGGCACGGTGAAGTGTACCTCAGCTGGGTAGCCGCCAACCAGGCTGGAAACCCCGACGCCTGGATGACCCCGCAGATCCTTCCTTTACCTCACCAAAACGCCACTTCTTCCCAGCTGAAGGTCAACAGGGATGGGATGGTCTATTTTGCCTACGTCGTCCCCCTGAACGAAGGGCGCGGGGTCTACCTGACCACCTCCAGCGGTGAATTCCTGACCGAGGCTGGAGATGATCCACAGCCCTTCGAAAACACCTGGTCATCCCCAATTACAGTCTTCGATGCTGTCAATGCCGGGTGGGATATGATCGGGAAACCGGAATTGGCACTAAAAGATGACGGCAGCGCCCATATCCTCCTGGAGCGTTATAGTTTTCCACCTGACGAAGTGTCGCTGGGTACCTATTACACCCGGTCGGATGACGGTCAGAACTGGGCCGAACTCCAGGCGATCACCGACCAGCCCGTCTTCTGGTCTGAGATCCTGGTCTCCGAAGATGGAACCATTCACCGGGCCTGGCAGGACGAGGAGGGGGGGCGGGTGGGCATCTGGCACCAGTATTCCCTCGATGGGGGCGCCAACTGGAGTGAAGCGGCAACTATTACCAGGGTTGGTTCCCAGGACAGCCCGGTTGATTTTTTGTCCGATACAGCCAACGGGCTGCATCTGTTCCAGATCATCCCCTCGGGTTACAGCATCTCTGGGGCCGGGTACATATTGAGCCAATTTACCTGGGATCCCGCTTCTGGCGGTTGGCTTTCAGGCGAGCGCACACAATTGACCGGGTTGGCCTCAGCCGATTATTTATCGGCGGCAGTCCTCCCCAATGGGGAACTCCTGGCGCTCTATGGTGGGGAGATGATGAACGAAGATGGCGAGCAGACCGAAATGGGCCTGTTCTCCGCCCGGCGGTTGTTGGAAATCAGCGCTGAAGCTGCGCAGCCCTTGCCCACGTTTACGCCCGAACCCGCGGCCCTCTCCACCGCGGTACTCAGCTTCGAGACCACGCCCACCCCGACCCTGGTGTTCGCCAAGGACTCGGAAACCCTGGGTTCTTTCCCCATCGCTAACCGCTGGATGGGGTTAGCGATGGGTGGGGGGCTGGCCGTGCTGGTGGTGGGAGCGGCGCTGGTGTTTGGGATCAGGGGGACGCGGGGGAGGAATGGGAGGTAGATGATGTACTGGCGGTGATTTTAGAGTAAAATTGGCAGCATGAGTTTGATATGACCACAACAGCTGTAGATATTGTGACTATGATCACTCGCTCACGAAACGTGCGTAGCGGACGGTGCCAGGGGGTGAAAGTGTCACTCACGGGAACGCCTGGAGCCGGAGATTTTGCTTATGGATAAAATAGGAGCGACACCTTGACTCCCGAAGAGTTCGAGCGCCTTGTTGGTCACCGAGAAGGCGAGACCATGGAGTTCAAGCGAGAGATGTCTGGCTCTTCCGATCTCGCCCGGCTGGTCACTGCCTTCTACAACACCCGTGGCTGCACTATCGTCTTTGGTGTGGAGGATGGCACATGGCAACTTGTTGGGGTTTCCAATCCGCAAGGGATCGAAGAAGGAATCATTAATATCCTACGAGCACGCTGTTCCCTGGATGTGACACCCACCATCGAGTTTATTGCCTATCGGGGCATGGAGTTCGTGGTGGTCACCTGCCCCCAGGGTACCCGCAAGCCCTATCTCATCAGTGGAGAGGTGCGCCCCTACGTGCGAGTTGGCTCTAGTAATCGGGAAGCTCAAGACGAGGAATTACGGCGACTGTACATCGAGGGGAGTGAGGGCGGCTTCGAGGCACTGCCCTGTCGGGGTGCAAGTACCGCTGATCTATCGGAACGGTTAATCGCGGCATATATCAAACGAAGAGAAGAAACGAGTGGCCGACCATTGGGCCTGGTATGGGAAGAGGCGTTGCACAGCTTGGGCTGCCTAGTCGAACACAAAGGAAGTTGGTTCCCGACCAACGCTGGGATTATGCTCTTTACGGATAGTCCTCAGCGCTTTATCAGTCAGGCTGAAGTAGATTGCGTACGCTTCAAAGGCATTGACGTGGTGAGTTATATTGACCGGCGAGACCTGCAAGGCCCACTGTATCAACTGGTAGATGACACCGAGCAGTTTATCTACCGCCATATGAATATCGGACGGCGCATTGAGGGGTTTGTGGGAGTTGAGTATCGTGAGTATCCTCAAGAGGCCGTGCGTGAGGCTATTGTCAACGCTGTGGTGCATCGGGACTACAGCCGGAGCGGGCAGCGCATTCGGATATTTATGTTCGATAATCGGATCGAATTCTACAGCCCAGGGATATTGCCGCCTGAAGTCTCTCTGGAGAAGATGCGGCGGTTGGAATCACAGTCGGTGCTGCGCAACCCCATTGTCGTAGGAGTCTTTCGAGACCTGGGGAGTCACTACATTGAGCGACTCGGCACGGGGATCAGACGTATGGCGCTGGCGATGGAAGCGCATGGTCTACCACGACCCCGGTTTGAGTATGTCGGGAGCGAGTTCCGGGTAACATTGATAGGGCCGGGTGAGCGCTTCATGGAAGAGATGGTAGGCCGACCGGCCTGGGCGAAAGGTTTGAAAGAGCGACAGTTAGAGGCCGTGCTGTTTGTAGGGGAGCATGGGCGGATCACTACAGCAGAATATCGCAATCTGGAGGGCGTTTCAGATGTGACAGCATATCGGGATCTACAGGGTTTATGTAAGGAGGGCTTACTGGTGAGACACGGAAAGGGACGAGGCACTCATTATGTTTTGATGAAGGGTTTATGAAGGGATTTGATGGGATTTGTAGATTGTGGCAACCAACATTTACCAATCTACTGGGGCGTGGCCGGGAGATCACATTCTGGAACTTATCCCTCGCGCCGGAGTAACGAACTTGCGAGAGTTGGGTCTGAACGAGCGGCAGATCGAGGCTTTGCGATTGATGGTGAACGAAGGACGGAAACTCAGCAACAGGGAGTATAGAGAGGCATTTGGGGTCACCCATGTCACTGCCTTCCGAGACCTGACTAGGCTGGTGGACCTGGGTCTGGCTCGTGCCGAGGGCGCAGGTCGGGGGCGTAAATATGCTGGGGTTGAAAGCCGCCAGATGTAATGATTCGATGATCTGTGTAACGATTTCTGTAATGATTTGCTTTGAACGGTTTGCTTTTACCCATGCGCGTAGTGGATATTGGAATTACGTTCGAACGTCCTAAGGTCCAACGATGAAAGTCATTGTCATCTCCGTCCAAAACTTAGGCAAACGCTACTGCATCAGCCGGCCAGCCGGCGCGGGTAAGGTTCGGGCTGGCTGGCCTGGAGGGGTTTTGTGGTAGGATTGGCAGATAGGGGAGCAAAACTTTGACTGAAAAATTTCTCGTCACCGGCGGGGCGGGGTTCACCGGCTCGCATTTATGTGAAAAACTGGTGCATAATGGCCATCACGTGGTCGCGATCGACGATCTTTCCACTGGACGGCTGGAGAATATCCAACACCTGCGCCCCCTCCCCAATTTCCAATTCGTGCGCGAGACCATCACCAACCTGCAAGTCCTCGACCACCTGACCAGCGAAGCGGATATCGTCGTCCACCGATAAATTCTAATGATAGACGCTGCAAGGAGAAATGGTGACGAGTACTATGAATGCGAGTACCAAGACACAGATCGTAGAAAATCTGAATTATTTACCTGAGATCAGTTTACAAGAAGTGTTCGATTTTGTTGAATTCCTACGGTATCGAAATTTCCCATCTGATGACCCTGTCCTTGATGTTGCGGGGATATTTTCAGGTAAATCGTTGAAATCTCCCGAGATCGATCTTATGCTCTATGAGGTACTCGAAGGGGAATAATGGCTTGTAACGCTGTATTCATCGATACCTGGGAGTGGGTCGCGCTCGGATATCGCCGTGATAAGCACCATGAAACCGTGAAGGATATCTATAAGGGTTTTCGTGACCGCCGGTTGGCAATATATACCAGTGACTACGTTTTGGATGAGTTGATTACCTTAGGGAGTCGCAAAATTTAAATTATCCCATTTAGCCATGTCATTGCGAGGCAGTTTCACCGCCGAAGCAATCTCCCACACGGTCTAGCAGATTGCTTCAGCGGAAATACGCCGCTTCGCAATGACATTTGTGGGATAGTTATTTTCTTGCAACTCCCTTAGTGGCCCAGGGACCCTGACGGACGGCTTGTATTGGGCCGCTGAGAGCCATTAACGGTCAGGTTGAGGAGACTCCGGGTTGGGCGAGGGCCTGTCAGAGTTCGAGTGGTTTGTTTGGGGACGCATGTTACCCAGGTGGACAACTGTGGTATCATGTAGAAAGTTGGCAATATTTTTATCAAGAATATCAAGCGGTGTCGTTGGTTGGACGGTGCAAACACGATGAAGATGAATCTAATTCGGGAACGCTATGGGGATGATGTGTACGAGTACTATCCCCTGGGTAAGCACATTGTGGCTGCCCCTGGCATCTGTAGTGCTCGGCCTACGTTCAAGTATACGCGCATTGAGGCGGCTGGTGCATTGAACTTGATCACAGCCGGGTATACCCTTGAAGAAATTGCCACTCGTTTCGAGGTGCCATTGCAGGCCGTTGAGGAAGCACTCTATCTTGCTGGTATACATCTTGAGAGTGTGAAGGGCGCATTTACAAGTTGGGGGAGAACAGTTATATGCGCTTTTTAACCACAGATTACACAGATTTTCACGGATTTATTTATATGTTTTATCGGTGCAATACGTGACATCGTGCCCTTAAGGGTAAATCTGTGGTTGCTTTGCTGTACTCCCCCAACTTCTGTATACGCCCGAGTTGGAAAGTAGCCGCGTGATTGTGCTCGACTATAGTTGTTCAGATAATGTTTTTGACTCTGCTTACCCTTCTGTCATTGCGAACCGACGCTTTTCGGTGAAGCAATCTCCTTCTCGGCAAGGATGAGATTGCTCACCTGCACTGCACCAAACACAGTGCGGTGCAAGTGTCAGCGGTAGAGC
>JBDRGC010000413.1:0-7216 GCA_043818215.1 Chloroflexota bacterium
CGACACGTCTTGGCACACCGTTGCGAACAATGCAGGTGATATCATGACCGATGCCCAAGCGCAATAAACCATACTTGGCGAACTGCTGGCGGGTCATACCATTGAGGGCCTTTTCATCCATGCGTTGCGACCAGGTGATCATCTTGTAAGCGATGGTTTCGGCATCGAAGTGGTGACAAGGTTCGCGTTTGGTGAGGATGTACCAAACTGCGACCAGCAATCTGCGGGCGACACTTGCGCCTGCACTGCAAGTGCAGGTGAGCCACATACTGCATGTCGCCGCCTTCGGCTGGCAGCTCACGGAGTGTGCCTTTGGCGACCGCCTTTACACCCATGCACTCTAGCGCCTGTCCTGCGACCGAAGGAAGTGTCGAAGGGTTTGAGAACCAGTCGCTCACTATTGGGTGTCGCACTTACTTGTTCACTTCAAGGGTTGGAGTTGATGGTACAATCATCTGACCAACACATTCACTTCGTTCAGTGCAGGCATGGACGTTCAGTTGTCAAAGCATGCACTGAGCGCAGCCGAAGTGTTCGTCATCTTTCGGGTGACAAAGTCGAAAGACAGCAACCCTCGCTGACCAACCCCCACCAAACGTTCGGTGGTTTCGGTCAAACGGGTCGCACCCCACGATGGAAGGGACGCACATTACAGAACGAAACAAACCGGCGCCTGACAATCATTAGCAAGAGCGTGCTCGGGATGCCTAGCCATACCCATGTGCGCCCCTCATCTAATTGTTAGCTAGATTCCGTTTAGTATAATTGGGTTACTAAAATTATTCATAAAAATACATAAAGCAGAGTTTTGCTCTGAAGGGCGATTTCCATGAAAATATTAGAATACAAATTTAGTGATGAGAGATGGGATTTTCAAAATATATGCTTTCAAGACATTAGTCTAATTGTCGGAGATTCTGGTTCGGGAAAAACTAGACTTTTAAATACAATTTCTAATTTTGGCGATTATGTTGCTCAAAGCAAGTTACGTGGGGTAGCTTCATGGAACCTGATTTTGGATGTGGATGGCGAAGAATATCGGTGGGATGTTAGTACAACTAAAGAAGATAATACTGTAATTGTTGAACGAGAAAGATTATTTTTGAACGATAAATTATTATTAGAAAGGGAAATTGACGAGTTTGTATTTAATGATTTGCCACCATTGCCTAAATTGCCCAAGAATGTGCTCTCGGTTTCAATCTTAAGAGAAGAAGAACTCATTAAGCCACTTTTCAAAGGTTTTACTAGAATCCGTCGGAGAAATTTTTGGGAAGACACTTTAGTAAAAAATTCTACTATATATGCAATTGGTAGGCAGTCATTAGAAAACATTGGAAACAAGCAAAATTTAAGCGAACTTTTTATTCAAGAACTTGGTCTCAACCCAAAACTATATATATTGTCAAAGTTCTTTACTGAAATTTACGATGAAATAGTTTTAAAGTTTAGAGATACTTTTGATTTTATTTCGGAAATTTCTATCCTTGAGAGCGGTGACTTCGATTTAGGTAGTATTCCTGGCAGAGCTCCAATATTTTGCATAAAGGAACGAAATGTCGACAAATGGATAAGATTGGATGAATTCTCTTCGGGAATGCAGAAGGTTCTTTTAATTCTGACTGACATCCTAACTTTACCCAAAGGGAGTATATATCTAGTTGACGAGTATGAAAACTCACTAGGTATCAGTGCCATAAATTTTTTACCAGAACTACTATTTTCCACGAATATAAATGCTCAAATACTGTTGACAAGTCACCATCCTTACATTATTAGAAAATTTCCAGTTAAATACTGGTACGTAGTTCATCGTGAGGGATCGAGAGTAAATTATGCCTTTGGAGATGGTTTAGTAGAAAGATATGGTATTTCATCTCAAGAAAAATATTTGCAACTATTGAATGACCCAATTTACACTGAAGGGATTGAATGAATATTTACGTACTAGTTGAAGGGGAGCGAGCCTCCAAAAGAATTTATAAAAATTGGATTTCTTATGTAAATTCTGATTTAATTCCTATCGATTACTTATCCGATTTCTCGGAGAACAATTTTTACATTCTTGCTGGTTATGGACAACCCTATTTTTTTGAGCGGATAGATAAAGCTGTTGTAGATGCGAACAATATTGACGCAGTTGATAGACTGGTAATTGCTGTTGATTCAGAGGATCAGGAATACCACGAGAAATTCGCGGAAATTTCAAATCGTGTAGATAAAATAGGCTGTAAAGTTGAAGTTCGAATAGTAATTCAGCATTTCTGTATTGAAACTTGGTTACTGGGGAATAAAACAAATTTCCGAAAAAAACCTTGCGATGAAGAATTGTTATCTTTTTCCGAACTTTTCGATATTCGCAATAATGATCCAGAATTACTTCCTCCCCACAACAATAATTCTTGGAATAGGGCTCAATTTGCATATCATTTCTTTAAAGCTGGCATTAGAGATGTGTACTCTGGTAGACAGTCTTACACAAAAAGAAACCCTGGTTTTTCAGTGGGCATTGGATTTTTCAATCAGGTCAAAAGTCGTTGTGTTGATGAAGGCCATATTAAAAGCTTTGACGCGTTTATGACCGCTTTCCAATAATTCAAAGCGAAAAAATCTGGCTAACCCAAGTTGCTCGTGTCGAGATAAATCCGAGACCCTGGGAATAGAGAAAGGAGAAGAACCTTCTAAGAAATTGGTCAATATTACCCAGTGGGTGAAAGTCCCACCTGACCACATCGTCCCGATACCTATGCCAGGCACTGCGCACTTGCGCCGCGCGCACATCGTCCCGGTGTCTTTCCGGGAGTGCAGGTGTGTCTTTCGGGAAAGCCTGGCCAGTAGGCCGGTAGCGAGATCCACCCCGTTTGGCGGGGTCTGCGTCGTGCAAACCTGGTAACAGGAGTACCGCATGAAAGCGGTTCCTTCAAGGAACCGCGTTCCTGTCCATGCTGACGCTGTTCTCCCTGGTGATTGGATTGCGCCGCTTGAAAAAAACGAAACGGCGATAAACGATGGGGTAACCGTTCACTCCCCTTGTTCCAATGCTCCGCGAAGAGTGGGAACGAGTAGGGGAGGGGACGGTTACTCAGCCTAGCGGACACTCTCGTGTCCTACTACAAACCTGTCTTGCACTCACGACAGAAACCACAGGAGGTTCCCCATGTCTCAAGATTTTGACCCAAGCACCCCAGGCTTTCCAGGCATTCCAGGTATACCAGGCATTCCCAAGCCTGACCATGAAGAGCTATTCGAGATGGCCGAAGTAGCTGGAGATTGCGCCACTCGCGGGATTGGTGGTCTCTTCGGCGAATCGGATACTGAGCCGCCGGCCGGATTGCGCTACAAATGCAATGTCGGCCCCCATGACGTTGATCCCGAAGACGTGGATGAGCGCGATGCGGAGGGGAAGCCCATCTGCCCGGTGCATGGCGTCGCGATGCGTGTCGAGGACTGATCATGTTAGGAACATTCGTCGACAAAATCAGCGGCTTCTTCGACCGCCGCTTCGTGATCGCCCACTGGATGCCGGCCCTCACCGGGCTGGGATTGGCCCTGGGATTGGCCGGTCTTCTCCTCGGGCCGCAGGATGTGTTCCAGTGGTGGACGGGACGCTCCGAAACTGCACAGGCTATCATGGGGCTGGCAGCCCTCCTCGGGGTCACGCTGCTCGCCTTCCTGCTGGACGCGCTGACCACCCCCCTCGTGCGTCTGTACGAGGGCTACTGGTCCGAGGGAAGCTTGACCCGTTGGGCGCGAAAACGTCAACAAGATGCCCTGTCAGAAGCGAAAAACACTATCAAAGAGACCCGCGCCAAGGGAGCGCAGGCCACTCCCGGCGAGAAACGCGCCGGCGCGCACGCCTATCACCTGCGCTACTACAACTTTCCACGCAACGCTGGGAGGCTCAAACCTACTCAATTGGGCAATGTGCTTTCCGCCGCCGAGGAATACCCTCACCAGATGTACAGCCTGGATGCGGTGATATGGTGGCCCCGCATGGCGACCTCGCTGCCCGAGGCTTTCAGCGCCCAGATCGATGCGGCCCTGACTCCCATGCTGGCGCTGCTCAATTTGAGTACGGTTTTCATCGCCGCGGCGCTGGGGGGCACCCTGGCCGTGCTGCCAACAGGCAATCCCTGGTGGGCCATGCCCATCATTTTGGCGGCTGGCCTTTTGCTGGCGCGCTTGTGCTACGGGGCAGCGGTCAGTCAAGCCACAGGTTATGCCCAAATGATCCGGGTAGCCTTCGACCTGTACCGGCAAGCAGCCCTCAAACAAATGCACATCCCCGTACCCGATAATCTGGTGGACGAACGGCGGCTTTGGTCTGCACTCAACACCTGGGTGTACCACTATATCCCCCCGTGGGAAGCCGCGCAGGGTGAGCAGAGCGTCGCCGCTCATCCCTTTTATTACGATAAGCAAAAACCGACTGCCGACCGGCGACTGACGACCGACGACCGACCATCGACGGCTGACAGCTGACGACTGATGGCTGACGACTGACGACCGACGACTGACCACCGACAGCTGACGACCGACCCCTAACGGCAACCCGCGGTCGGCGATCTGCGGTCGTCCGTCGTCCGTCGTCCGTCGTCAGTCGGCGGTCACTACCAGGCATATCAATGCACAAACCCTCTCTCATCTACAACCCTCACCTGCCCGGCGGCCCATTCTTCTGGGAAGGCGGGGCAAGCGGCGTGCTGCTGATCCACGGGTTCACCGCCACTACCGCCGAGGTGCGTCCACTGGCAAAGTCGCTCCACGCCAGAGGCTACACCGTGGCTGGGCCGGTGCTACCAGGTCACAACACCACTCCCAAAGACATCAATCGCTACAGCTGGGAAGATTGGGTCGCCACCGCCGAAGAATCCTACCGAGAGTTGGCAGACCGCTGCGAGCGGGTCTTCGTGGGTGGGGAATCAACTGGCGGGGTGCTGGCCCTCTATCTAGGCAGCAACCACCCCACAATTTCAGGAATCCTGACCTACGCGCCGGCCCTGAAATTAAACATCAGCCCCTGGGATGTGGTCATAATTCGCCTGCTGGCCCCCTTCATTCCCTACATACCCAAAAAAAAGCCCAGCGACGATAACAGCGATATGGCCTGGAAAGGGTACACTGTCAACCCGCTGAAGGGAACCTTGCAACTGCTGCGCCTGCAACACGAGACGCTGCCGCTCCTGCCTGCCATCCGGCAGCCGATACTGATAATCCAGGGACGGCTGGATGCGACTGTGCGCCCGGATGTGCCCGACACGATTTACAATGGCGTCAACTCCGCAGTCAAAGAAATTCACTGGATGGAAAAATCCAGCCATTGTGTGGCGCTAGATTGCGAATTCGATCAGGTCGCGGATATCACGCTGCGGTTTTTGGAGCGGGCCAGCCTGTAACGACCGGTTAGAGAAAGGTGCGTCGCACCTTTCTCTCCTAATTAAGGAACCCATGAACCCACAAATCCAAAACTATCTCGAACAAAACTTGCCTTTCTATTTGGATATGCTCCGGCGGATGGTCGCCATTAACAGCTTCACCGCCAACGCAGCGGGAGTCAACGCTCTGGCAGATTTGACCGCGGACATCTTTGCTGATTTGGAATTTACTGCGGAGCGCGTCCCATCGACCAATCCCAAGTATGGGAGTCACCTCGTTCTCACCCGGCGGGGAGATTCGAACCGGGTTGTAGGGTTGATTGCCCACCTGGACACTGTTTTTCCCCCCGAGGAGGAGGCCGCCAACGAGTTCCGCTGGCGAGAGGCGGGAGACCGCATATACGGCCCCGGCACCAACGATTGCAAAGGCGGCACGGTGGTGATCTACATGGTGCTGGATGCCATCCGCAAGTTCGCCCCAAATGCATTCGATCAGAATACCTGGGTGGTGCTGCTCAATTCATCCGAAGAAACCCTCTCCGCTGATTTCGGTGAGTTATGCCTGCGGCGTTTGGGCAGCGATGCTCTGGCCGCCCTGGTTTTCGAGGCCGGAGTGCGCAATGACAACCTGTATCAGTTGGTCACAGCCCGGAAAGGGATGGCGACTTATCATGTCTCGGTCGAGGGGAAATCCACCCACGCGGGCAGCAAACACCAGGAAGGGGCCAATGCCATCATCCAACTGGCGCACACTGTTCAGCAGATCGCGGCCCTCACCGATTACGAACGTGAACTCACATTCAACGTGGGCACTATTTCCGGGGGCACGGTCACCAACCGGGTTCCCCACTTCGCTGAAGCCAGAGGGGAGATGCGCGCCTTTTCTACCGATGTCTACGATCAGGGGATTGCCGGCCTGCTGGCGTTCCGCAGTCAGCCAGCCATTACCAGCGCGGAGGGCGATTTCGCCTGCAAAGTGGATATCCAGATCAGGCGTGAGAATGCTCCCTGGCCGCGCAACCCGAAGACCGACCGGCTGCTCGACATCTGGCAGGCGGCCGCCGCCTCCCTGAGGATGACAGTTATCACCGAGGAACGCGGCGGACTCAGCGACGGCAACCAACTCTGGGAGCATATCCCCACCATTGACGGTCTCGGCCCCGACGGCAAAAACTCCCACTGCTCCGAGCAATCTCCCGATGAGGGGAAAGAACAAGAGTATGTGACAGTATCATCGTTCGTGCCCAAGGCGGTGTTGAATATGGCGGCGATTTTGAGCTTGACGAGGGCTGACGGCTGACCGCTGACGGACGACCGCTGATCGCTGACCGCTGACCGCTGACCGACGACCGACGACCGCTGACGGGCATGCCGGGCAATAATCAAGTTAAATCGTATCATCTCTAAAAAGTAGGGGGGCGTTCCTAATTCGGCAGCGGAGTGTAGAGGAGTAGCGGAGGGCTGCGAATGGCGGCAGCTTTGGTTACTCCGCTGCGCCGCAGGCTATTCGTTGGCCTTAACTTCTTTTGCCCAAAATAAACCAACCCCCAAAACTAATAGACTTGTTGCTCAATAAAAAAAGTAAGCTTTTGGACACGGATTTACCCTGAAGGGCACGATGCCACGGAGCAACACGGATTCTTTTTTTGATAAAAATATCCGTGGAATCCGTGTCAGCGTGCCCTTTGGATAAAATCCGTGTCCAATTTCTGGTTTCGTTTATTCAGCAACAAATCTAATGGACTTTATCGCTCCCCCTCCCTAGCATAGTGCCATCCACCGGGTAGACGTCGGTGTCGGCGGGCTGAAGCTTGATTCCAGGGCCGTAAGCTGTGCGGAGC
>JBDRGC010000414.1:0-2208 GCA_043818215.1 Chloroflexota bacterium
GGACAGAAAAGATCAAAATCTGCTAGAAAGGGGAAAAGTCGACTGGCTGCAGAAGCCATTTTCGGTTAGCGAGTTCAACCAGGGTATCAAAGCACTGCTCGACAAACCAGCATGAAGCGTAAAGCGTGATCCCGTAGGAACATTGGGACGATGTGCGTGGAGCGTGATCCCGTAGGAACATCGGGATGATGTGCGTGAAGAGTGATAAAACTCTTTCACGTTTCACATTTCACGTCTCACGCTTCCTGAAGTCCCCTTAATAAAACAGCTCCGCCAACATTGCCAGCAAGCTGAACACCAGGGGGATACCGATCAGGCCGCCCAACACGTATAGAATAATCATCCAGGCGGATGTCTCGCGTATTTTGGGGATATCCTCTCCCTCTGCGAGTTGGTGCACCATTTTGGCAGTCTGCCGCGCCAGACTTGGAATCGCTCGCCCGCTCCCGAAAACCCAAAACCAACCATCCGTTGGGGTGGGAATCGCCAACCGAATTCCAGAAAACCCTTGCAGCCACAGGCGAATCGCCTCCGGTGGGGTGGCAGCCAACTCGCCGGGTACGATGACCACCCTGGCTTCTGAGAGGGTTTCATCGGGGATGCCGTTTGCCACCGGGTGGACAGCAACCGGCAAAGACGCGGCTTCCCGCTGGAGAGCGGAAATCATACTTTCGGAGAAGTCGTCCCCTATCTCGGTGATCAACACGAGCACTGGAAATTCTGCATGGCGGGCTGCCAGAGAACGTTCTGCCATGCGCCCATCGGCTCGCAAGACCGTCCAGTGATAAACTGACAGCAATATCAACAGAACAAGCAATTCGAGAAGCATCAGAGATGCGCGTTGAAAATTGTCAGCCGGATCGCCCAATAGCGCTCTCAATAGCTGAAAGATCAGCGCCCCCGCGCTGACCATAATTCCCATTACCCCCGCGAAAAGAGCCAGGTAGAGATAAATTTTTCGCACCAGTGAACGGCGGGCATGGTCTCCAGCTTCGCCTTCCTGTGATGCCTCTGTAATCATCGGACGCCAGGTCAGTACCCACAATGGGAGTCCGACCAGCAGGGTTGCCAGAGAAGCCGCCAGACGGGAGCGCAGGACCTCTTCCCAGGTAACGGTTTGGATGAGTGTGTCCACCATGAAGGAAAGTAGAGCGTTCAACCCAAAGAAAGTGGATACTAGTCCCACAAAGGCCAGGATATAGAAATATACACGCCGCAGACCAGCACGGCGAGGCGAAGCGGGCAGGCTGCTCACTGCGCTCTTAAGAGTGTGTCCGTAATAGACCCACATACCCCCAAAGGGGATGAGCGCAGACAAGGGTTCGTTGACCTCGCTGAGGAAGCTGCTGAGGGTCATTGATTCCCCAAAAACTACGAGCAGGATCACATCCAAGACCATCCCTGCAGGGATCAGCACGCCTCCAATGCCAATAAGACTCAACCCGTACAGCACCACCATCCGCAGTACGGATTGTCTTTCATCGGGCTGGGCGAGAGATTTCTGTACCAATCGCCAGACAAAAATCCACAGCGGAGTTCCCACAATGAGCAGGGCCAACCCGTTAGCCAGTGTTTCTTCAACCCCTCCCCCAAAGGTATCGGCAATGTCGAGAATATATTGCAAAACCTGCTGGAGGCCTCCGACCATCATTGCCAGCCCATAGAGCTTCCAAATATAGCGGTACAGGCGGCGCGTTTCGGGGAAGGAGTTCCCCACGGGGGTGGCATCCCAATCTTGGCGCAGTACCGAGAAGATATAGGCTGCTATCAGGCCGTTCATGGCGATGGCGATCAAGTTGTCGGCCCAGGTCTGTGTTTCTCCGAAGATTGCCAGCTGCGTGGATAGATCGAATATTTGTAGCCATAGCCGGTTGATGAGAGCCAATGTGTTTTGTGTGATAGGGATCAGAGTGGCTAAGAGCGCGCCATACAAAAAGACGGCCCGCAGCCGGGCGAAACGCTCCTCGTCATCTGCCTGGACATTGCGCTGTGCCAGCCACCAGTGAAGCAGAAAGACGGGCACACCCACAATAATCAGAGATAGAGCACTAGCCAGTTGGCTGACTCCGCTGCCGATTTGGTCGCCGGTGAAGGCAGACCTTGCCAGCCCTACCAGGCCCCACAATACGACTTCCAGGCTGATGAAGGAAACAACATATAGATACAATCTTCGAATGGTACGCATGTGGTTCTCCTTTGGAGTGCCGA
>JBDRGC010000415.1:0-21751 GCA_043818215.1 Chloroflexota bacterium
ATATACACGGAAAAGCGACAACGCTCAACAATCTGGCGCAGATCTATTTTGCACGAGGCGACCTTGATCGCGCTTTGGCTCTTTATGAAGAGTCTCTTGCAATCCTGGAACGAATCGGTGATATACACGGAAAAGCGACAACGCTCAACAATCTGGCGCAGATCTATTTTGCACGAGGCGACCTTGATCGCGCTTTGGCTCTTTATGAAGAGTCTCTTGCAATCCAGGAACAACTCGGCGATCTTCGCGGTAAATCTACCCTGCTGTATAATCTGGCCCAACTTTATGCATCCCGTAGCGACCTTGATCGCGCTTTGTCCCTTTATCAAGAATCGCTAGCGCTCTCAGAGAGAATTGGTCTGGCGAATCAGTCTAAGCGAACAAGAATTGCTCGTGCAAATGTTGCTCTTGAGCTTGGTAAGCAGTACATCAAACGAGATCGTTGGTATGATGCCTTGCATTTGTTCGAAGAGAGTCTTGTCATTTACCGTCAGGGTGATGATTTAGACATTCGAGCAGATGCCATTTTTCAAATTGCCCGCACTCATCATTTGATAGGCAACTTGGGCAAAGCGCGAACCCATTACCGTGACGCCTTGCGTCTTTTTGAACATACACAAAACCAGTCTGGTATCGCTGCCAGCAAAACCGGATTGGGACGTCTTATGATCCAAATGGGTTTTTTGGATGACGCTATCCGCGAATTCGAATCGGCTAAACAGACGTATCAGCAACTAGGTGCAGATCAGAGAATGGCTGAAACTGAAGAAGTACTTCAAATTGCTAATCTAGTCAAGGAGAAACAGGGTGTATATGAGTGAAGCAGACCGAATTTTCGATGAACTGGCAAACACGCTTTCGCGCTGGGGTTTAGACGAAATCCCCTTTACTGAAAGCGCATCTTCTCTAGGCGTTTCTCAACTTCGCCAGGTATTTACCGGACGTACCAAAGAACTCCGAGAAGTCTTGACCCTTTTTCAAGGACGTGAGCGTAAGCGTATTTTGGTTTATGGTTGGATTGGTATCGGTAAGACAGCTTTTATCCTTGAAGTTCTGAGCGTCTTACAGCGTAAAGCGAAAGACACCCTCGCCACATATATCAGTCTGCCGCCCGAGACAGATTTGGCAACAGCGGCTCTTATAGCACTGGCTCGAAAAATGGAAGGTGATGAATGGGCGCAACATCAACTAAACTTGATGGGGTTGCGTCCCAGAAAACAACCTGTCCAAAAGACCGGTAAGGGCAAGGCAGGCATCGCATCTATCGGTATCGAAGCCGAAGAAACGACCATTCCTGTTACTTCTCCCCGATTTCCAGCCCTCAGTTTTGAAGATTTACTTGAACGAGCGCTGAAGAAATATAGCCGGGTGGTGATTGCCATAGACGACTTGGACAAACAAGACCCCGCACGCGTACGCGAACTTCTGCGGAATGATCAAGGTTTATTGAAAAGTGGCGCCTGGTTTATGCTGACCGGTCATCCGTCAGGGTTGACCCGCGATATTCTGACCAGTGATCTGGGACTGTTTGATTTGGCAATTGGACTCGAATCACTTGACCAGGGGACTACATATCGGATGCTGGTGAATTACTTGAATAGCGCAAGGCCTAAAAGAGCCAGACGCAACTTTGATGATCCGGATGCCGTGCGACCATTTACGCCAGAAACAGCGCGTGTTCTATGTGAACGTTCAGACGGCGTCCCTCGCTGGCTCAACCGGCTGGGTAGTTATGTGCTTCTGAAAGCAGCGACTATTGGCGCCGATCTTGTCACAGATGATTTATTGCAGCAGGGACTTGAATATGCTGCCCTCCAACTACGCGGGCAAAGCGGGTTGACTGCCGAAGATTATTACGTGCTTGATCTTGTTTTGGAGAAGCATACTCTCTCCGATGAAACGGTATCGCTGACAGACCTTGAACGTCTCAAGGCAAAGGAATTCAGTGAGATATTGCCCATTCTCGAAAAGCTCATTCAATATGACCTCTTGCGCAGGCTGCCTTCGGAACGAGCAACCGAGTATGAGCCTACGCCATTGCTAATTGGGAAGACAGAGCAAAAGGACGATTAAACAGATTGAAAACATCTCTCCCAATTCGTCTCCACGGAACTCTGTTGATGTATGTAGGAAAAAACTAAGGTTTTCACAGGTTTTGTTATCTCAGCGCAAACCTCGAGGGACAGTTTCTCTCACATTAGACGAGTTTTGCAAAAGAGCTGGTTTGTAATCTCTTGTATTCTGAACGAGGAAAAATGAATACCACTATAAAAGAAAACATCTTATCCAAACTTCAAGACCGCACCGCCCGCGTGGCCGTCCTCGGCCTGGGCTATGTCGGTCTGCCCTTCGCCACGGTTTTTGCCGAGGCTGGTTTCACCGTTACAGGCATCGATCCTGATATCCGCAAAGTCGAGGCTATCACTGAGGGTAAAAGCTATATCCCCGATGTGCCTGCCGAGCAGGTCGCGCGGTTGGTTGCCAATGGCAGGCTCGAAGCCACCACCGACTTTTCGGTACTAGCCGAGTCCGACGCTGTCAGCATCTGCGTGCCGACCCCGCTGCGCAAAACCGGCGACCCCGACCTGGCCTATATTCTCTCAGCCACCGACGAGTTGGCGAAATATATGCACCCCGGTATGGTCGTGGTGCTGGAATCGACCACCTATCCCGGCACTACGCGCGAGATTTTGCTGCCCAAATTGGGCGCGGCTAACGGTCTCGCCGCGGGCGAAGATTTCTTCCTGGCTTTCTCTCCCGAGCGGGTGGACCCTGGCCGCGAGGATTGGACTACCATCAATACCCCCAAGGTGGTCGGCGGGATCACGGAAACCTGCACGCAGGTCGCCTCCACCTGGTACGGGTGCGCCCTCCAAACGGTGATCCCGGTCACATCTTCCGAGGTCGCCGAGATGAGTAAGCTGCTGGAGAACACCTTCCGCATGATCAATATCGGGCTGGTCAACGAAATGGCGATAATGTGTACCCGCCTGGGAATTGATGTCTGGGAAGTGATCGAAGCCGCAGCCACTAAACCATTTGGTTTTATGAAATTTACCCCCGGGCCGGGTTTGGGAGGGCATTGTATTCCCATTGACCCTCTCTACCTTTCGTGGAAGCTAAAATCACTGAATTACACGGCCCGCTTTATCGAGCTGGCCTCCGAGATCAACCTGGGAATGCCGCGCTACGTCATCGGGCTGGTGCAGGATGCCCTCAATGACCGCGGTAGAGCACTCAAGGGCAGCCGGGTTTTGGTGATGGGCGCAGCCTACAAACCCGATATCGACGACCTGCGCGAATCCCCGGCCCTGGACGTGATTGGCCTGCTTCAGCAGAAGGGTGCCGAGGTTAGCTATCACGACCCGCACATTCCTAGTTTTGCGCATGATGGCATAGAAATGGAGAGCGTGCCGGATTTGCTGGAAGCCGCGAGAACCGCAGATTGTGTTGTGATCATCACCAATCATAGCAGTTACGATTATGCGCTGCTGTTGGAAGCCGCCGATTGCATTGTCGATACCCGCAACGCGTTAGGCCAGGCAGGGCGGGGTAATCCGAAAGTGGTGCGTTTGTAAGTATCAGGAATCAGGAACTAGGGAATAGGAACTAGGGACTAGGAACCAGGGGCTAGGAAACAGGAAACCAAGAAACCAGGGACTAGTTCCCCAATCCCCAATCCCCAATCCCTAATCCCCAATCCCTAATCCCTAGTCCCTAGTTCCCTAATCACTAACCCATAGGACAAACCATGGCAAACTATCTCATCACCGGTGTGGCTGGCTTCATCGCCTCGCGCATCGCCGAAATGCTGCTTGATATGGGGCATACCGTCGTGGGCATAGACAATATGAACACGGCCTACGACGTGCGCATGAAAGAACACCGGCTCAAGCGGCTGCAAGTGCGGGATGAGTTCACGTTTCACCGGTTGGATATCAGCGATTGGGGGGCAGTCGAGCGTCTGGCGTCAAGTGTGGAGCAGTTCGACGCGGTGATAAACTTGGCTGCCCGCGCCGGAGTGCGTGCCAGCGTGGAGAATCCCTGGGTGTACGTGGACACCAACGTCACCGGAACGCTCAATCTGCTGGAACTCTGCCAGCGAGCGGGCATACCCAAGTTTATTTTGGCATCCACTTCCAGCATCTACGGGGCCGAGGCTCCGCTGCCCACGCCAGAAACCGCGGACAGCGACCGCCCGCTCCAGGCTTATGCCGCCAGCAAAAAAGGAGCCGAAGCCCTTGCTCACGCCTATCATTACCTTTACGATATCGATGTGACCATCGTGCGCTTTTTCACCGTCTACGGCCCCGCGGGACGTCCCGATATGTCCATCTTTCGCTTCATCCGCTGGATCACCGAGGGCGAGCCGCTCCACCTCAATGGAGATGGCACCCAATCGCGCGGCTTCACCTATATCGACGATATCGCCCGCGGCGTGATCCTGGCCCTGAAACGCGTCGGCTTCGAAGTCATCAACCTGGGGGGGCACGAAAACATCACCATGAACGACTTGATCGCCCTCATCGAGCGCAAGGTGGGCCGCAACGCCACCGTCGAACACCACCCCTTCGCCAAAGCCGACATGAAAGCCAACCTCGCCGATGTCACCAAAGCGGGCGAACTTTTGGGTTGGGAAGCGGCTGTCGGACTGGACGAAGGCATCTCCCGCGCCATCGAATGGTACAACGACAACCGCAAATGGGCGAGGGAAATAGAGACTGGTAATTAGAGACTGGTAATTAGAGACTGGAGATAGGGGATTGGAGATTGAATCTCCAATCTCTAATCTCCAATCTCTAATCTCCAATCTCCAATCTCTAATCTCCAATCTCCAATCCCTGATGTCCACCCAATTCCGCAATTTCACTTCTCGTTTTCTCGAAAACGAACTCATCCGCCGGATTGTAAAAAATTCCAGCTATTTGTTCAGCGCCACGGGGGTCTCGGCTGGTATGAGCATGGTGCAGAGCATCCTGGCGGCGCGGCTTTTGGGGCCGTCCACTTTTGGGATTTTGGGGGCGCTCACCGCGTTCACCAGCGTCGTCAACCGCTTTGCCTCTTTCCGCATGAACGAATTAGTGGTGCGCTACGTGGGCCACTATCAAGAAAATGATGACAATCGCCGGGCCGCCGCAGTTTTCAAGGCGGCCTGTTTCTTGGAAATAGGCGGTTCGTTGTTGGCCCTGACCCTGGTTTTGGGATTGGCCCCCTTGGGCGCGCGCTTCTTCGCGCATGATGCAAGCCTGGCAGTTTGGTTCCAAATCTACGGCAGCATTGTGCTGGCAAACGTGATCTTCGAGAGCGCCACCGGCTTGCTCCAAATCTTCGACCGCTTCCGCACTATGGCAATCATCACCGCGGCCCAAAGCGCTCTGACCTTGAGCCTGATAGCCATTGCATATTTTGCCAAAGCGGGATTGGTGGCCGTGGTTTTGGCTTATATGACCGGCAAGATTGCCTTTTCGCTCTCCGTTACCGCCGCAGCCATACTCGAGGCCCGGCGAGCCTGGGGGCGGGGGTGGTGGCGGACACCCCTGGGCATCCTCAAATCCGAGCGCCGCAGCTTGCTCACATTTGCCTTCAGCACCAATATTAGCAGCACCATCAGCCTGATTGCCAAAGACAGCGAGATGCTGTGGGTCTCGGCCTTTTTGGGAACCACCCAGGCCGGGTACTACAAGACCGCTCTGGCATTATCTAATTTATTGCAACTTCCCGTCAGCCCGCTGCCCACAGTCACCTTTCCTGAGTTGGCCCGCGAAATCGCCCGCCGCAATTGGGACAACGTGCGCTACGTATTGCGGCAAGGCTCCCGTCTGGCGGCAGCTTATTCCGTACCAATGATTTTAGCGCTTATCATTTTTGGGAAGTGGGGCATTCGGATCACTTATGGTCCAGAATATTTGGCCGCATATCCCCCTCTGGCCATCCTGCTGATTGGCTACACCTTTGTCAATATCTTTTATTGGAACCGGGTGGCGCTGCTTTCGTTGGCGCGTCCGGTCTTCCCCACCATCGTCAATTTCACCGGCATGGTGCTGAAAGTTTCGCTCATCTTCCTGCTCGTGCCCCGCTACGGTTACCTGGCTTTTGCCGCCCTGCTCTCCGGTTACTACATCTTCACTGTGGGAATCGCCGCGGCGCGGGTTCTCGTTGATCTGCGCGCCCGCGCTTCGTAGGACGAATTTCCAAATTCGTCCTACACCATCCAGATGATGAAAATGTCCCCCGCGTAGGACGAATTTCCAAATTCGTCCTACAACGCTGCTATGAAAATTGCCCTAATCGCCCCCACCCATTTACCCTCCCGCCGGGCCAATACCATTCAAGTAATGAAAATGGCTCAGGCAATGACGGTGTTAGGGCACGAATTGCGCGTTATGGTGCCTGGCTCCTCCCCCGAAGCCGGGATGGACTGGGATGAACTCGCCCACCACTACGGCTTACAACACCGCTTCGACGTTCAATGGCTGCCGGCCCACCCCCGTTTGCGCAGCTACGAGTATGGCCTGACTGCCGTCCGACATGCCCGCCGGTGGGACACCGATCTGATTTACACCCGCCTCCCCCAGGCCGCCGCGATTGCCAGCTTTTTGGGGATGGGGACGATTTTGGAGATTCACGACCTCCCACAGGGGACTCTCGGCCCGTGGCTGTTTTCCCGTTTCCTGAGGGGACGCGGGGCGCGCCGTTTAGTGGTGATTACCCGCGCCCTGGGGGATGCCTTAGCCCAGAATTTTACCCCCTTCCCACCGGCCCCGTTTACTCTCATTGCCCCCGACGGGGTTGATTTATCCCGCTACAAAAACTTGCCCACCCCCGCTGAAGCGCGCCAATCCCTGGGCGACCAATTTACCAATTTACCAACTCACCAATTTACCAATTTACCAATTTACCAATTTACCAATCCCCAATTCACCGCCGGCTACACCGGCCACCTCTACCCCGGCCGCGGGACGCAATTGATTCTCGATATCGCCGCCCATCTCCCCAATGTGACCTTCCTCCTCGTGGGCGGCGACCCCGCCGACGTGTCACGCCTGCGTGCTGAAGCCAGCCGCAGCAGCCTGGACAACGTCATCCTGACCGGCTTCGTCCCCAACGCTGAGCTGCCCCAGTATCAGGCTGCCTGCGATGTGCTGCTGATGCCCTACCGGCAGCGGGTAGCAGCCTCCTCCGGCGGCGACATTGCACGCTACCTCAGCCCGATGAAGCTGTTCGAGTATTTGGCTTGTGGACGCGCTATCCTGTCCAGCGATTTGCCTGTGCTGCGAGAAGTGCTCACCCCCAACAACGCCGTGCTGCTCCCCCCGGACGACGCCGACGCCTGGGCCGCAGCCATCCGCGATCTGCAAGCCGACCCTGCCCAGCGAGAGTCGCTGTCTGAGCAGGCTCGCCGAGATGCGCAGAACTACACCTGGGAGGCGCGAGCGGGGCGGATTTTGGAAGGGTTATAGATATTTGCCAGGGAAAAATTTAGCGGTATACTTATAATCAGGCCAACAATTCCCGGTATGCGAGCGTTTCGGAAAATAGTGCCATGTAGCCGGGATTTCCAAATCCCGCAGCAACGAGATTTGGAAATCTCGGCTACTTTGCCAGCCAAACCGGGAATTACTGGAATCAGGCAGAGTTTCACTGGCATTCAGTCAAGCATTTGTATCTCTGGAAAATCGATATGTCTACAATCGTTAATGCAGTATACGAGGGCGAAGGGTTGGTCCGCCTTGAGCACCAACTCGAAGGAGTTATGCCGCAAGACCGCTTGACTCTGTTCGTTGTACCCGCTCCTGCCAGAAAAATGTTACCCGTAGAAAAAAGTGGCCTTGACGGGTTGCGCAGACAAATTCAAGATTTTGAATCATATTATTCTCTAAAGACTCAGGAGTTCTACGCTCGCTTTCTGCGCGGCGAAATGGGTGACAATCGCGATTTCATTGTATGGGCTGGGCTGCACGAGTTGCTCCAACGCATGACCGCTCACACTCAATCAGCTTGATGGACATCTTTGACTATTTCGAGTCCGCGACGCAGCATACAGCAAAACCATTTCATAGGCTTTCTCAAAGACCCCGTGCTTGTTCAGGCATTCGATGATTATCGAGGCCTGTTTCGAGCACGGGTTTTCTTTTGGGATGGTTCGCACCTGACTGTAGATGAGATCGTCGATACCCAGACCGGGTACCCAGAAATTCTGCGCTATGCCTATACTTATGTCAGAGACGGCCAGCTTGTCTTTCGTTACGACAACGCACCACATTATCCCGAGTTCGAGACCTTTCCTCATCATAAACACATTGGCTTGGGTGAGGTACCTCAGGCTTCACGGCAGCCAAAGTTGAGCCAGGTCTTTGTAGAAATTGGACAAATCTTGACAACCGAGTAGGTGTTTCTCCTATCCGGCGGCGGTACACCTGGGAAGCACGGACCGAGGCTGATTCTTGCGTTCGAACGGAAACAGATTATGCGTAACCGACTTGTGATTTCACTAAGCGTAATCTTGGGCCTATCTTTCGTCCTGGCGTGGGTCTCCTCAGGATTCGAATCGCTCCAGGGATGGGGGAGTTTTCTGGCAGTGCTCCTCCTCGGGGCCGGGATTCTAGGCTTGGGCTGGTTTGCAGTCCAGACAAAATTCTGCTCCCAGCCGGAATCCCCAATCCCCAATCCCCAATCTCCAATCTCCAATCCCCAATCTCCAATCCCCAATCCCCAATCCCCTCTCCCCTCGTGGCTGGGGTGGCTGATCCTCGGGGCGGCTGTCCTCCGCCTGACTGCCGGAATCCTCTGGTTTGTCGCTCTTCCGCAGTGGGGGCATGGGACAGAAGTCGAGATGTCTGGCTATGTGATGTCGGATGCCTATAAGCGGGATACGGCTGCCTGGGAGTTGTCGCAATCCGATAAGCCTCTGTGGACCGCTTTCCAAGATTACCGCCTGGCTGACCAATATGGCGGGCTGTTGTTCTTGAGCGCGGGGATATACCGACACCTGGGGGGCGCTGCACATCAACCGCTAATGATGGTGGTTCTGACGGCGGCTTTTTCAGCGTTGGCTGTGCTATTTACCTGGGCATTTACCCGCCGCCTGTGGGGAGATGACGCCGCGCGGGTGGCAGCCTGGATTTTGGCGTTATATCCCGAAGCGGTGCTGCTGGGCAGTTCGCAGATGCGCGAGGCCTTCACGATGACATTGGCAGCGGCAGCGTTTTATGGCCTGGTGCTGGTCTGGCAGGAGCGCACCTGGACTGGCGGCGTCTGGCTGCTGGGCGCTCTGTTGCTAGGCATTCCTTTGTCGCCGACATTTACCGCTTTGCTCGCAGTCACGCTGGTGACGCTTGGTGTGTTCTTGGGGCATAGACGATGGGGGCGCGATTGGCGGTTGTGGGCTGCTTTGGCGGGTTTGATATGTATTGGGTTGACCGGAATTTGGATATTTGGCGAGCGGCTGATCCCGGGAGGGGGAGCGAATCCCGCAGCTTTGCTCCAACAGTGGGTACGCCTGACGGCCCAGTGGCAGACCTATACCGGTGGACATTCATCGGGCTGGATGCAGAAAATATTCAAGCTGACCCCCGATTGGGCGCATACGTTGATTTTGTCAGGTTATGGCGTTGTGCAGCCATTTTTGCCCGCCGCAATGATCGCCACCGGGAATTGGCTGTGGCGGGCAATTGCGCTTTGGCGCGCCATCGGCTGGACGTTTGTATTATTGTTTCTGATGTATGCTCCGATGCGGGCTGTGCGAAAACGTGTCTGGTCGTCTGCGCTGGGTATGAGTGCAGTTGTCTGGTTGGTGATTTTGACGGCCTCACTGCGCAGCGGCGGGGATCAATGGGATAATCCCCGTTATCGGGCATCTTTTGTGGCGTTACAGGCCGCGTTGGCAGCCTGGGCGTGGGTGGAACAGCGGCGTGAACCAGACCCCTGGCTGCGGCGTGTTTTGGTGGGGATGGGGTTTGTTTTTGCCTGGTTTATTCCCTGGTACGTGCGGCGTTATATTCCGCAGATCACCTGGCCTGTAGTGGATTTATTCAAAACATTGGGATTGGGTTTGGCAAGCGCGGTGTTGTATTGGATTTGGGATGTTGTAAGATCGGAGATTGGAGATTAGAGATTGGAGATTGAATCTCCAATCTCCAATCTCCAATCTCCAATCTCCAATCTCCAATTACCAATCTCTAGCCACTTGACCCCAAAGGGGGAAGCGTTATAATTCAGCCATTGAATTATGATTTGAGGAGGCACACATGCCAACAGCATTGGTCACTGGTGTAACTGGTCAGGATGGTTCCTACCTGGCGGAGTTTTTGTTGTCGGAGGGTTACCGCGTCATTGGAATGGTGCGCCGTTCCAGCACGGTGACTTTCGGGCGCATCGAGCATATTCAAGACGATATCGAAATTATTCAGGGCGACCTGCACGATCAGAGTTCGCTGGTGTCGCTCGTGGAAGAGTACCGCCCCGATGAGGTCTACAATCTGGCGGCCCAATCCTTCGTGCCCACCTCGTGGAGACAGCCAGTGCTCACCGGCGAAGTCACCGCCCTGGGAGTCACGCGCATGTTGGAGGCCATCCGGCTGGTCAACCCGAAGACGCGTTTCTATCAGGCATCTTCGAGCGAGATGTTTGGCAAGGTGCGCGAGGTTCCCCAAACCGAGTCCACGCCCTTTCATCCCCGCAGCCCCTACGGGGTGGCAAAGGTTTACGGGCACTGGATCACGGTCAATTACCGCGAGTCTTATGATTTGTTTGCTTGCTCCGGGATGTTATTCAATCACGAGAGTCCCCGCCGCGGGTTGGAATTCGTCACCCGCAAGATCACGCACAGTGTGGCGCGCATCAAGCTGGGACTGGCGAAAGAATTACGTTTGGGCAATCTGGAATCCCGCCGAGACTGGGGCTACGCGGGCGATTACGTCGAAGCCATGTACTTGATGCTGCAACAGGAATCCCCGGATGATTATGTGATTTGCACGGGAGAGACTCATTCTGTACGCGAGTTTTGCGAAGCTGCCTTTGAGCACGTGGGGCTGGATTACCGCGATTACGTCGTGCAAGACCCCCGCTTCTACCGCCCGGCTGAGGTCGATTTGCTGGTGGGCAATCCGCAGAAGGCCCGTCAGCAGCTTGGCTGGGAGCCGCGGGTCAGCTTCGAAGAGTTGGTTCGAATGATGGTGGATGCAGACTTGAAATCCTTGGGGAGAGAGATTCTCTAATGCCCTGGCAGCAACGTTTTGCCTCATTGAAATCAGCCCCGTGGATTGCTGAGGGGCTTGCCTTCTTGGGCGGGATGCTCTATCTTACCCAGTCTTGGATTTACGCGCACACCCAGTCGTCGAGCCTGGACGAGGGGGCGTATCTGCTCAAAGGGTATTTGTTTGCTACCGGCAGGTATTATCCATTTCAAGATTACGGCCCGTGGACCAATCACATGCCGCTCTCGTTTTTGATTCCGGGCTGGGTGCAGGTCTTGTTCGGGCCGGGGTTGCGCACCGGTCGCTATTTAGCGGTTGCATTAGGGGTATGCATGTTGGTCGGGGTGTGGATTCTCGCCCAGCGGCTGGGAGGTCATTGGTGGGCGGCTGCGCTGATCTGGCTGCTGGCTTTGAATATTCCCCTGATAAAAATCTACAGCGTCATGGCTTCGCAGGGTTTGGTCGCCTGCATGCTTGTGTGGATATTGGTTCTCATCTTGGGGCCAAACCGTCCCTTGTGGCAATTGCTTTTGGGAACAGCGCTGGCGGGATTGTTATTGCTAACGCGTGTGAATTTGTCGCCGGTATTGCCCGTCATCCTGGCTTATATCTTTTGGGAACACAAGAAAACAGCCGGTGTGTGGGCTGTCATGATCGGGATCATCACCGTGGGCGCCGGGCATGCTTTCTTTTGGCCGGGCATTCTGAAACTTTGGGCAAATTGGCTCCCCTCGAGTCTGATGCCGTTCTTGAACGCTTGGCGATCTCCTGTGGGAGCGATTCCAAATTGGACGCCAGACATTCAGGGGGGCGGCCGCTTGCTGAGTGTCTTGTATGGGATTCGTACACATTTTTTCGCCGTTATAAGCCCTGTGACCGTCTGGCTTTTATGGCCGCCGAGAGCTAAGTGGCAGCCCGCCTGGCGTTTCCGGGCCAGTGTTTTCCTATCGAGCCTTTTCAGCATTTTATTCGCTCTTCATCTATGGGCTTCAGTGGGGAAAGATTACTGCGTCTTTTGTTTTCCCTCGTATTTGTCCTTTTTCGCCATTTTGGGAATGCTCGTAGTTGTGGTCAGTTTTCCCCTCTGGCAGCCGGATTTGGGGCGTGGGAGGAAATGGATCACACGAGTGTTGGTTGTGAGCCTGCCATTGGGGTTGGCCTACAGCATGACGCCTGCGTGGGGAAGTGTACTGATATCCGCGCGTAGTTTTCGTCAATTGATGAGTATCGAGCTGCCGCGCATCCAGTCTTTCGAGATTCAACCCGGCAAGGCGGTGTTATGGGGGTTGTTGGCCAACAAATTCCATTGGACAGAGCAGGACATTTTTCAAGCTGGCCCTCAGATTATACGTTCAGGCTTGCTCATGTTCTTAGGACTGCTGTTTGGCTGCTTGATTCTTCGATACGGCGCCCTGTGGAGCCAGACATTTCTGAAACCCATGGGTGGCCCTTCGGAGAGACTCAACACCGGCACGCTGATTGCCTTTCTGGCTTGCGGCGTGCTGCTGACCCTCGGGATGGGATTAGCCCCCCAGGAACGCGATTGCGGCTGGGATGTGATTGCTTCCTACGAAGCCGGAGGCGCACATTTGGCAGATCAAATCCAACCCGGCTCAAAAGTCTATTGGAACGGCGGACTTTCGACGGTGCCATTGCTGTATCTGGATGATATCGAAATTTATCCGCCCCAATTGAATGACGGCTATTCCTACCGCCTGGGAGGCGAACCGGACGAATTAGTGCGCTATGGCTGGTGGAGTGCAGACCTGGCTCAACAGTGGGCGCAGGAAGCCGATGTGATTTTGATCGAAGCACGTTCTTATGACGATAGACCCGACCCTGCAGCGTTTGACGAAGTACCGCCAACCTCTCCCCTGCTGCCTTGCCGCACCGATTCCCAAATCCATATTTTTATACGCAATCCGCTTGATAAATGAGTGGAGCGTGGAGAGTGGAGCGTGCTGAGTGATGAGTCAATGTCATTAAGTTAAGGGTTGGTGGCTATCGGATCACGGATCCGACAGGAGCGAAACAGGGAATTCTGACATGCTCCAGGCGGATTCGTCCCGCAAGGGGATGCTGCGCGATAATCCGCCGATGGCTTAACTTAATGACATTGAGTGATGAGTGACGAGTGAAACGTGATGCGTGACATAGTCCCCGAAGCGAAGCGGAGTAGGGTAAAATTCTTTCATACCTCATACCTCATACCTCATACCTCATGCCTCATGCCTCCTGCCTCATGCCTCCTGCCTCCTGCCTCATGCCTCCTGCCTCCTGCCTCCTGCCTCCTGCCTCCTGCCTCCTGCCTCCTGCCTCACACGGAGTCAATAAAACAATGCGCATAATTGTGTTGGTCTACGAATTCCCGCCCGTGGGTGGCGGCGGGGGGCGAGTGGCCGAAGACGTTTGCCGGGGATTTGTGCAGCGCGGCCACGAAGTGTTGGTATTGACAGCCCATCTCAAAGGTTTACCGCGCCGAGAAAACCGGGATGGAATCGAGATTGTGCGCATTCTCTCGGGCCGGCGGCTGCCTTTCAAGGCCGGGTTTGGCGCCATGTTGGGGTATATCCTGGCCGGGTTTGGCGCCGGTTGGCGGATTATTAGAGCCTGGAAACCAGATATCATCCATGTTCATTTTGCCGTCCCCAGCGGCGCTTTGGCGTTGCCCCTTTCCCGCCTGACCGGGGTTCCCTATATCCTGACAGCGCATTTGGGGGACGTGCCCGGTGGCGTGCCAGACAAAACCGACCGCTGGTTCCGGTGGGTCTTCCCGTTTACGCTGCCTATTTGGAAATCAGCCGCGCAGGTTTGCGCAGTGAGTGAATTTACGCGCGATCTTGCTAAACAAAGTTATGATGTAGACATTCAGGTGATTCCCAATGGGGTTGATTTGAACCTGCTGGATCCGGGAGAGATCCAGGCAGCCACCCCGCCGCGTTTGATGTATGCCGGCCGTTTCGTCACTCAAAAGAACCCGGTCCAAATCATCCGCACCCTGGGCGCTCTGCGGGATTTGCCCTGGAATTGTGTGATGGTTGGCGATGGCCCCCTGCGGCCAGAGATAGAGGCCGAAATCGAACGCCAGGGTATACTTGACCGTGTTACCTTGACGGGATGGGTGACGCCTGATAAAGTCATCGGCTGGTTTGCCAGGAGCGATATTTTGTTTATGCCCTCGTTATCGGAGGGCCTGCCGGTGGTGGGTGTGCAGGCTCTGGCGATGGGCTTAGCCATCGTCGCCGGGCGCGCCGGCGGATTTGTAGACCTGGTAGAACCCGGGGTGAATGGCTATCTGCTGGATGGGAACAGTTCCGCTGCGGGGGTGGAAGAATTGCGTCAACTGCTTTCCTCTCCGCAGCAATTGGAAGCCTTCCGCAAGGCGAGTCGTCGCATTGCCCGTCGTTTTGATATTCGAGAAGTCGTTCGATCTTATGAGCGCATTTTGCAGGAGATTGTGGACAAAACCGAATGGTAAATGGTGAATTATAAATGGTAAATGATTATGACGCTGTCTGCACTTCATTTACCATTTGCCATTCACCATTCACCATTCACCATTTACCATTTACCATTTACAATTTCATTCCCCCCTGCATAATTCAAATGACGCCCTTTAGGGGGCAAAAAAGCATTTATAGGAATAACTTGAATAACCCGAACTGCGATGAAGGTTTGTAGTGGGACACGAGAGTGTCCCTTGTGCCGGACGATGCACTCTCGTGCATCACTACCAATCGCCTCCGCCGCCAGACTAAAACATTTATGAACAAAATACACACACCAAAACTAATCGCCCTGGGCTGGGATGCGGCCACCTGGGATTTGCTAACCCCGTGGGTGGCGGAAGGAAAACTGCCGAATCTGTCTCACTTGATGGGGCGCGGAAGTTATGGGGCCATTCGATCTACCTCGGTACCGGTCAGCCCGGCGGCCTGGAGCACTATCATTACAGGGCAAAATCCGGCCAGGCACGGCGTCTTCGATTGGTTCGCCCGCAACCCCGGTAGCTATGATGTCACTTATGTCCATACCGGGCAGATCAAAGCGAAAACTATATGGGATTATGTCAACGCGGCCGGTCAGCGCATTGGGGTTTTCAATTTGCCCATGCTCTACCCCGCAGTTCCGGTGGAGGGCTTTATGCTCTCGGGGTTGGCAGCCCCGAATCCGGCAGCCGATGATTTTGCTTTCCCGCCTGATTTGGTAAAAGAAATCGAGCAGCAAGTCGGCCTTTACTGGAATGCCGAAACTGAGGTTTACAAGTATGGCCGCGAGCAGGCCTATTTCGAAAGTGTGCTGGCATGGCTGGATTACCAGAAAAAAGTGATCGACTACTTGATGAAGCACCACCCTTGTGAAGTCTATTTATTGGTTTTCATGCAAACCGACCATATCCAGCACAAATTTTGGCGTTATATGGATACAAGTTATCCGGGCTATGATGCCGCGCATGATGCTCAATTTGCAGATGCGATTTTGCAAGTTTACCAAAAGGCCGATGAAATCTTGGGGGAGTGGATGGCTGCCTTTGGAGAGGAGACTCATTTCATGGTCTTGTCCGACCATGGGGCTGGCCCATCGCATGGCATTATGTATGTCAACCGCTGGCTCGAAGATATGGGCTTTTTGTATTTGCGCCGCAGCTGGTTGACTCAAATCAAGTATTGGTGTGCCAAAACCGATTTGGTGGCGCGGATTTACCGCCTGGTAGCCAAGTTGGGGTTGGGCAACGTGGCAAACCTGGTTTCCAAGCCGGCCCGCAATAAAGTTTTGAATTCGTTTCTGACTTTCGATGATATTGACTGGTCGCGCACTAAAGCCTATTCCCGCGGCGCCTTTGGGCAGATTTACGTCAACCTCAAGGGCAGAGAACCCCATGGGATCGTGGAACCCGGCGCGGAGTATGAAGCGTGCGTGCTGGAATTGCTGGATGGGTTGCGGGGACTGCCGCATCCTGAAACGGGAGAGCCGCTGATCACAAATATCCGCCGCCGCGAGGAGGCTTATGCCGGCCCCTATTTGGAACAGGCCGCCGATGTGATGTTCTCCATCCAAGATTATTTGTATCAAACCTCGGTGAAGATGGGCTTAGACCGTGACAGCCTTTTGGGGCCGTCAGAATACGAGGACTCGGGCGGTCACCGCCCGGAGGGTATTTTGGTGATGTCGGGGCCAGGTATTCGCAAAGGAGGCCGCCTGATCGATGCCCAAATCAGCGATGTCTTGCCGACCATATTGGCTCTGGCCGGGGTGTCCATTCCCGCGGATTTGGATGGCCGGCCACTCCGCGAAGCCTTCACTACCGCACAGCAGCAAAACCTCCGCTTCAGTGAGCCAGCAGCAGAAGCATCTCAGGAAACCGAGGCCCCCGCGCTGAATGCGGACGAGATCACAGAAATCGAGGCTCGCTTGCGCGACCTGGGATATTTAGGGTAAGCGACACATCAGCGGATTATAGCGCAGCATCCCCTTGCGGGACGAATCCGCCGAGAGCGTGTCAGAAAAACCTCGTTTTGTTCCTGTCGGATCCGTGATCCGACAGACACCAATCCTAAAATTGATGACATCGAGCGACAATTGATGACCAAACTCCGACGCGTTTCACTCAATACCCGCTGGCTTCGTTGGGCGGGGACGTTAATCTCATCGGCATTATTTATCTGGCTGCTGGTGCAGCAAGATTGGGGTATGGTTTGGCTGTCACTGAGCCAGACCCCGGTTTGGCTTTTCCCGCTGGCTTATGTTTTGTATTTCGGCGCCATACTCGCTAATGCTTTGCGCTGGTATGTGCTGCTCCGCTCCCAAGATACGAATATCCCCTACAGCGAAGTTTTGAAAATCGTACTCTCGGGGAATTTCGCTTCTAACTTTCTGCCATCCACGGTTGGCGGCGACACGGTTCGATTGGTTACCACCTCGCGGTTTGTTGGCTGGACACTTGGTTTGACTTCTATCGTCGTCGACCGGCTGATCAATGTGTTCGCTATGGTGGCGTTGCTGCCTTTCTCGTGGATCACGTTCCAGGCAGTGGGATGGCTGGCCTGGATAGAGATGCCCGCGCTGGTTCAGAAGTGGAGTTATGCAGCGGTGGGTGGATTGTTTGGCTGGGGGGAGAGATTGCGCAAAAAGATAAGACAATTAGTATGGAAACTCAAAGTCGCTTTTAATTTGTGGCGTAATCGTTTAGACGTCATTTTCCTGGCTTTGTTGATTTCCTGGGGTGCCAAACTGATGGTCTTTTTGGGTGTCTGGATTCTGGCGCGGGGTTTGGGGATGGTGGTGACATTTCCGCAGGTGATTGGAGTGGGAGCGATCACGTATATGCTTTCTTTGCTGCCGATTTCTATCAATGGCTTTGGCCTGCGCGAAGTCACCATGACAACTTTATACGTGCAATTGGGAGCTTCGTGGGAACAAGCTTCCGCGTTGGTGGTGGTGACCCGCTTCATCTTGATGAGCGAGACGCTGCCGGGGGCTGTGTGGATTTCCGGTATGTTGAGCGCGGCCGAAAAGTCCCCAGCCCCAGCTCCGGGAGCCCCGTTTTGATGCTGAGAGAGATGTTCCGTATCCTGCGCCGTGACCTGTCTCTGCGGGCCGTGCGGGAGACGTTTTTTCTCGGGGTGGCCAATCTTTTGCCGCGCTCCTTCACCTCGGACGCGCTGCGTGCCCTGGTGCTGAAGGCCGCCGGATTCAATATCCAGTACCCGGCCCATATTTGGGCGCCGGTGGAAGTGCGTCCCATTGGCGCGGCCGGCCGGGTGTCCATTGGGCGCGACACCTTCATCAATAGCCGCGTCCGCTTTGCAGCCCGCGAGCCGGCCACCATCGAGATTGGGGAGCGGGTTTTCATCGGGCCGGATTGCTTCTTCGAGACCACAAATCATGCCCTGGTGGTAGACGAGCATGGCAAGCGCATGGTTACGCCGCGTTCGATAGTGGTCGAAGACGATGTCTGGCTGGGGGCGCGGGTGACCGTGTTGCCCGGTGTCACCATTGGCAGGAGTAGCGTGATTGCTGCCGGAGCGGTGGTGGCCGCGGACGTGCCCGCCTATACCCTCGCTGGAGGCGTCCCCGCGCGCCTGATTCGCTCCCTGCCCGCCCCGGAGTCGGATGCTTGACCGCTCAAAGTGGGTGGGCTACAATGCGCTGACCGACCACCGACCGCTGACCGCTGACCGACCACCGACCGCTGACCGCCGACTGCCGACCGCCATCCGCCATCCGCTATCCGCCATCCGCCATCCCACATCCGCCATCCGCCATCCGCCATCCGCCATCCGCCATCCACCATCCGCCATCCCACATCCGCCATCCGCCATCCACCATCCGCCATCCCACATCCGCCATCCGCCATCCCACATCCGCCATCCGCCATCCGCTATCCGCCATCCGCTTTCCGCCGTCGGCCGTCGGCCGTCTGCTTTCCGCCGTCAAATCTATTCTTGTGACCCTGCGAGTTGTTCCATGTACCTTTCTGTTGTAATTCCTGTTTATAATGAAGCCGAGAGCCTGGTTGAACTGCATCAGGCACTGCATCATGCATTGAAGGGCCTCACCAAACCGTGGGAGGTGATCTATGTTGATGACGGCAGTACGGATAACGGTCTGGCCGCGCTGGAAGCACTTGCTGGCGAGGATCGAGCGCATACCCGCGTGGTGGCGCTGCGGCGCAATTTTGGGCAGACCGCGGCCTTCGCCGCAGGGATTGACTATGCCCGGGGTGAGATCATCATTTTGATGGATGCCGACCTCCAAAATGATCCCGAAGATATCCCCATGATGCTGGAGAAAATCGCCGAGGGGTATGATGTCGTCAGCGGCTGGCGAGTGGATCGGCAGGACAAATACATCACACGCACCTTGCCGTCTCGGATTGCTAACAGCTTGATTTCCTGGGTAACAGGTGTACACCTGCACGATTACGGCTGCACTCTCAAAGCCTATCGTCGCGAAGTGATCACAGGTTTCCGGCTGTATGGCGAGATGCACCGCTTTATTCCGGCTTATGCTGGCTACGTGGGCGCCAAGATCATCGAAGTGCCAGTGCGGCATCATTCCCGTAGATTCGGGCAGACCAAATACGGGCTAGAACGCACACTGAAGGTCTTGCTGGACCTCTTCACGGTCAAGTTTTTGATCAGCTACGCCAATAAGCCGATTTACTTATTCGGCGGGGTTGGCCTCTTTTTATCTTCTTTTAGCGCGGCCATGTTAGTGTTCCTGGTTGTGCGAAAATTTTGGCAAGCCGTTCCAGTATTCGAATCGCCTCTCTTTCCCACCGCGATCATGTTGATGATAATGGGCTTCCAGTCGATTTTGATGGGGCTGATTGCCGAGTTGTTGGTGCGCACCTACCACGAGTCTCAGCACAAGCGGACATATACGGTGCGGCGGGTGATCAACACGGAGATAGCGTAGTGCGAATTTGTAAATTCGCACTACTAAAAAAAAACGTACCGCGAATTTCCAATTCGCCCACTGACTCTATGAAAAAATTATCAAGCAATAATCGCAAGATAATGTACATTCGGGCCGGCGGGGTTTTATTAACTTTAACTTTGTTGGTGTATATAATTAATAGTCAGGGGTGGGGTGAAATATGGGCTGCCATGTTGCAGGTAAAATTGATATATTTGATTCTAGCCTTTATTGCTATGACGTTTTCGCGGTTAACAATCGCGGGGCGCTGGTATGCTCTTTTAGCAGTTACCGAAGTTGACATCTCGTTGTATGAAGCTGTTCGTTTGACTTTCGCCGGCCTGTTTGCATCCAATTTCTTACCGACAACGGTTGGAGGGGATGTGATCCGTTTTGGTGGGGCTACTCGCCAGAAGCATGATGCCGCCATTGTGGGAGCGTCTTTAATCGTCGATCGCATCATTGGCATGAGCGGTATGTTTATTGTATTTTTGGGGGGCAGTGCATATTATCTAAAAGATTGGATTTTATTGGACCCGCCGCCTGGCCTTTCGTCGATGGGTATCTTTGTTACAAATAAGTGGTTGGTGAAGACCTGGCACAAAATACAGGCAGGTTCTTCACGTGTACTGCAATCGTTTCGTTATTGGACCACACATCCGCGAGCAGTGATCGTCTCGTTCTTGCTTACAGGATTGCACATGCTTTGCTTGTACTCCGCTATAGATTTCTTGTTGTTAGGATTAGGCGATGATTTGTCATTATGGTTTGTAGGGACTTTGTGGAGTTTAATCTATTTTGTTACACTTTTACCAATTTCGATCAATGGTTATGGACTGCAAGAAGTTTCCTTGACTTTTGCTCTCACAAATATTGGTGGCATCTCTTTTCGACATAGCTTAGCGATTGCGCTTTTGATAAGAACGCTGTTGATTATTACCAGTTTGCCCGGGGCCGTTTTTTTGCCCGGTATAGTGGCGAGCAAGCAAAGGGATCTGAGAATATCCGGTTAAATTGGAAGGATGCATCGTCTTAATACCCAGTAGATTGGGAAAAATGGGAGTAACCGTTCAGCCCCCCCCTGCCCCCCAATCCTGGGGGGAGCAACATGGGGGCTCTCCAGGGTTAGATTGAGCAAATACGGGCTCCCCCCAAAGTTGGGGGGCAGGGGGGGCTGAACGGTTACAATATCCCGCTCCTTCTTTTTGAGATGCTAGATACGAGATGAGAAGAAAAAATATGAAATATTGGACTGGTGAATATGTTAATAAAGGGGAATATCATATCGAGTTGAATCCTCTTTGGCCGTATCTGCCTGTGTATTTGGAGAAAATAGCCAGAGTCAGGAAATTTTTAGATCAACTCAATCCATCTACACAAATAATGGATGCTGGTTGTGGCGAGGGAGTTTTGGTCAACGAATACCATCAGCGAGGATACAATATTATCGGCATGGATTTGAATTATTCTTCTGAACGAGTGCTCACAGGAAATGTTCTGAATATGCCATACGCCGATAGCACTTTCGATGTAATAATCAACTTAGATGTTATCGAGCATTTCCACTTTCCGCAACAAGAGCTTATCGTGAAAGAATTCGCCCGGATTCTAAAACCAGGTGGGAACCTTTTTATATCCATCCCAAATTTAGCGCATCTTTTATCACGGCTCACATTCCTGGTGCAAGGACAGCTGATTAGGACTTCAGATATTTCCCGGCATCCTGGTGACCGGCCTATGGGTGAATATCTGGAGCTATTGCGTGAACATTTTCATATTCGGTCTCGGGCTGGCGTTTTCCCCACATTTCCCATACTTTCTTTGTTAACCAAATGGAAACCAGCCAGGGTCGTCAACTTGCATAGAGTCTATAATAAGCTGCTTGCTTATCCCAATTGGTGTTTTCTCAACATGATTGTGTGCGAGAAGAACAGGTAGCATCATCTCAATATGAACAGATCGAATTCGCTAGTTTTTTATCGGATTGCTATTATTGGATTAGCTGTGGGTACCATTGCAGCCAGAATACACTATGCCAGCTGCCTGAATGCTGTGGGAATCCCAATTTCATTCGAATCACACCGGTGGGTTGCTGTGGTTATAATCGGAATCCCGGGGGGAATGCAATCTATTGC
>JBDRGC010000416.1:0-26117 GCA_043818215.1 Chloroflexota bacterium
AAATTGGTAGATCGGTAGATTGGTAAATTGGTAGATCGGTAGATTGGTAAATTGGTAGATTGGTAAATTGGTGAATTGGTAAATTGGGGATTGGGGATTGGGGATTGGAGATTGGAGATTGGAGATTAGGGCAATTCCCTGGTTCCTGATTTCCTGGTTCCTAGTTCCTGGTTTCCTGCTTCCTGATTCCTGATTCCTGATTCACTGATTTACTAACACACTACCCCACTCTCCTGATCACGTGAAACTTGAAATATCCAGGTAAAAAATAACTCAAAGAATAATCTATCGGCTCGCCTTCGACACTAAACAACAGAGACTCAAAACATTGGACAGCATCGCCGCGTTGGATATCGAGAGCGCGGGCCACAACCACGTCCGCGGCAATCGCTTTGATTTCACATCTAGAACTTCCTAAAAGGGGCGCTCCCCGGCGAAGCAGCAAATCCAACACTGAGCCGGTAAAACCACCATTGACTTCATCAGCGCTAAGAAATTTCTCGGGGAGTTTATCGACCAAAAAGGCAACCGGTCTATCATCGGCCAAAATTATTCTCGAAACACAAACTATTCTTTCGTCAACATCTACCTGCAACTGCTCGGCTGCCACGTCGCCAACGCTGCAATTTACAACACTCAACTCCCCCATCGAAACTAGCAAACCAATCCGCTCAGCCTTCGTCTCGATGCTTTCGAGAATCTCCAAGCCACCATCAATCACCTGCGAAGGGTGTATCACGAAGGTCCCCACGCCCTGACGGCGGCGCAGCAGTCCCTGCGTCTCGAATGTCCGCATGGCCTCTCGCAAGGTGGCCCGTGAGACGCATAATTGCTGGGCCAGCCGCGGCTCAGAGGGCAGGCGTCCGCCCGACTCTGTGGCGTTTATTATGGCGGCGAGGCGTTGGTGTAAGTTTCGAGTCATGTTAGTTTATTGCCCGTTGGTAGATTGGGAAACTGGTAGATTGGGAAACTGGTAAACTGGTAGATTGGGAAACTGGTAAATTGGGAATTGTCTTACCAATATACCAATATACCAATATACCAATATACCAATATACTACCCTTCCAAAACCGGCACAAACTCGAATTTGGTCACATCCACCAGCCCCAAATCCGAGATGCGCAGTTCAGGAATGACAACCAGGGCCAGCAAGGACATAGTCATGTTGGGGTTGTTGAGCGTGCATCCGCAAGCCCTGAAGCCTGACAGCACTGTAGCGGCTTTTTCGGCCACCACTTCGGCGCGCTCGGCTGACATCAGCCCGGCTATGGGCAACTCCACCTGGCCGATCACTTCGCCGCCTCGCACCACCACCTGCCCCCCGTCGATCTCGCCCAGGGTGTTGACCGCCAGAGCCATATCTGCCTCGCTCGTGCCGACCACAATTATATGATGGCAATCGTGGGCCACGGTGGTGCCAATGGCGCATCGCTGTGTGAAACCGAAACCATGCACCAGCCCCACCGTCACGCCGCTGGTGCCTTTGTGCCGCTCGACCAGCGCTATTTTGACGATGTCCCGCGCCAAATCGACGGGGACTTCGCCGTCTCTTACATCGACTTCTAAACGCAGATGTTTGGTCGGGGCCTGATTTTCGATTATGCCGATGACGTTGGCAGTGAGATTGGAGATTGGAGATTGGAGATTGGGAGGTTGGTATATTGGTAAATTGGGGATTGGGAGGCGGAAATCTTCGGCGGTGAGACTCTTGCCCAGATGGACGGATTGGGTTGCCCATTCTGGATAAGGATAGGATGGCAGATCAATGAGCAGATTGCCATCTTTGGCGATGACCTGCCCCTGTGCAATGACCACCTCTGCCTGGAATTGGGGCAGGTCTCTGACCAGGAGGATGTCCGCGTACCGCCCGGGGGCGATCATCCCAATGTCGCGCCCCACCCCGAAGTGTTCCGCGGCGTTGAGGGTTGCCATCTGGATTGCGGTGATTGGTGCCAACCCCTGGGCGATGGCATGTCGCACGACGCGGTCTATATGGCCTTCGTCGACCAGGGTCTGGGAGTGGGAGTCATCGGTGCAGAGGATGAAATGGCGGGAGTCTAGTCCCTGCTCGGTGATGGCGCCCACTTGAGCGGCCACATCGTGCCAGGCCGAGCCGTAACGCAGCATGGCCTTCATCCCCTGCCGGACGCGGGCAACGGCATCTTCCACACGGGTGCCCTCGTGGTCGTCCTCAGGGCCGCCAGCGACGTAACCGTGGAAGGGCAGGCCTAAATCCGGGGAAGCGTAGTGCCCGCCGATAGTTTTGCCGGCGGCGCGGGTTGCGGCCATTTCAGCGTGAATTTTCTCATCGCCGAGGAACACACCGGGGGAATTCATCACTTCGCCCAGGCCGATGATCCCGTCCCACCCCATAGCCTCGGCAACTTCCTCAGGGCCGAGGGATGCGCCGGAGGTCTCCAGCCCAGGGGCAGAGGGCACACACGAGGGCATCTGCACCCACACGTGAATGGGCTGCCCGGCGGCCTCATCCACCATCAACTTGACGCCCTTCATGCCGAAGACGTTGGCAATCTCATGGGGGTCAACAAACATGGCCGTGGTGCCGCGGCGGGCAACCGCGCGCACGAACTCGGTGACTGTGACCATGCCCGATTCGACGTGCATGTGAGCGTCGATTAAGCCCGGAACCAGGAAGCGGTCATCGGCATCGATAACCTGAGTATTTTCGCCGATGGCGTGGCTGGCATCCGGCCCGACGTAGGCGATGCGCTCACCCTTAACGGCAATATCCGTGTTGGGGATGATTTCGCCGGATTGCACGCACACCCAGCGTCCATTGCGGATGACCATATCGGCAGGCTCACGGCCCATGGCGACGGCAACTAATTCTTGGGTTTGTTTTTTGATCAGGTCTGAGGACATCGGTTTTTCCTTGTGCGTTGGCAAATTCCAGGTTCAAGCACTTAAATCTTGAATATTGTTCTGGTTACGCGAAAACACCTCACTTTGTGCGCGGTCAAAAATATCACTCCAAAGTTCAAGTACCTGAGTTCCTAAATTGGCAGCGGCCTTTGAAACAATCGTCAAATCATACTGCAAATCGTTTTCTTCACTCAATAAAAAAACCACAATATCGAAAATATCTGATGGATGTTTATTCGATCGCCCTTCTTTCCAAGCCTGGAATTTTCCCACAATAATATCTTCAGGTCGAGCACACCAGGCTTCCATTTCCACGTCACTGGGATCAATAAATGTGCGGCGGATACGCCGTTCGAACGCAAGGCGATATTCAGGCTCACGTTTTAGAGGAACCAAATCAGCTTTGACACCTTCTTCTGTATCAATAAGATTGAACATGATTCCCATGCGCGTTGAATTCCGCATCATCTCGGGATCTGCATAATAGCGCGGCAAAGGAAAACGATCCGCTAAAGGCTGAAAATGTACTTCCCGCATATCGACAAGAATATCGATATCATAAGTCGCGCGTGTTATGCCAAAAGCCGAACCAGCAAACGCACCCACAATCATGTATGGTGCACCAATCTCATCCAGGGCACGAACTACCCGTGCGTAAAACGACAGAGCGCTCATTCTTCCATCCTAACTGGGGTGAAGTGTGACAAAACCTTCATATTCAAATCAGAGCGGGACAACTTTGGATATTTTCTCTCTTCAATGTTCCACGATAAGCTGCCATCGTGAATGCACGCGCACGCAAGCTGGGGACTATTCGCTGTTCGGACGGCAAATCTCTAATTAGCTTGACCTGTACCCAATCCACAGGGTCGAGTCCATCTACTATCTTTCTATTTTCAGGGGTATCCATTTCAGGCCTCTTTCCAAAAACAACATCTTATGAATTTAATAACTGGCTGGCAAGGCGGTTATGTCCCTAGCGCCCATTCCAAATCCTCAAGCATGGCTTCGTGTTGACGTTCAGCGGTCTCTACCCAATCAATGCCAACTGCATCAATTGCCTCAACGCGTGAAATATCACCGCGCAGGTAGCGGCCTAACACACGCCCCCGCCACAGATAGCGTAATCCAGTCTGCAAAGCCCAAGCCACCACTTCACTCTCGGACTTCTGGGTTTCGTTTACCAGCACTTCCAAATAATTCGAGGTGGTTTTCATAAGCCCATCTCCTATATTCTTCAGCTAATCTCATGCAGACTTTGCAATTTTTCCTGGAGTCTTTCCATCAACCGATACTCTCCCGCCCAATGCACATATTCATCATCTTGATCTTCCAAGTCTTCAGCCGTCATCTCAGAAATAAAATACTTGGATGTAACATTATATTTTTGCTCGAACGGGACTAATCGCTGTTTGGCTGCCATAAGAGCAAGTTCAAGTCTGGCGATTTCCCCAGCGACAGCGGATTGAATTAAATACAAAACATCATTCGCGTTTCGCGTAGTTTCACCATAGACTGTGCTCATCGTTAATTACCTCTATATTTCCTTTCAAAAGCATGTTTGCATGTTTGGATGTTTGCATGTTTAAATGTTAGAACGTTGATTGATCCGAATCATCCCGTAGTCTAACTTCGCGACGGGCACGGGCGACTAATTCTTGCCAAAGCGTCAGTGTTTCGTTTCCAATTCGCTCGGCTTCAACTGCGATTTCATCTAAAAATCCATCGCACTCATGTTTCCACCATCCTTACCGGCGTGAGATAAGCCAACACTTTCATGTTCAACTCAGCAAGAGATATATCTGGAAAGCGTCGTGAAAAAGTACCTCTAAGTGCGGCCATTGCGAAGGCCTGTGCCCTCATCCCAGCCAAAACTCTATCTTCTGGGGAGATGTTAGCCGTTAAACGTACCTGTACCCAATCCACTGGGCCGAGTCCGTTTAGGATTGCGGTGATTTCTGGGTAATCGGTTTGTGCCATAATTGCTCCGAACGTTAAACGTCCAACAATTGCGCGGCCAGATTGTTGTGCTCTTCCACCAATCTACCAATTTCCAAAGTTACCAATTCCCCACCTTTGACCACGAACTCGCTGCCGACAACAGTGCAATCGACTTTGACGGGGGCGCAGAAAACGGTGGCGGCTACCGGGTCGTGGAGGGCGCCGGCGTAGTCGAGGCGGTTGAGGTTGATGGCGAAGAAGTCGGCGCATTTGCCAGGCTCGAGGGAGCCAATGTCTGTGCGGCCCAAAACCGAGGCGCTGCCGAGGGTGGCTAATTCCAGGGCTTGACGGGCAGTCATTATGGGTGGAGCAGCCTCACCGGAAAGGGAAGCACGCATCAAGCCAGCCCGGACTCTCGAGGCCATCAGCGCCATGCGCACTTCTTCGAGTATATGTGAACCGTCATTACTGGCGGAGCCGTCTACGGCCAATCCAACCTTCACGCCCGCCTGGAGCATGTCCATGATGGGGGCGATGCCAGAAGCCAGACGCATATTGGAGGTGGGGCAGTGTGCCACGCTGCAGCCAGTTCGGGCGTAAACCTGGATTTCTTCTGCGTTGAGATGTACCGAGTGGGCGAACCAGACATCCTCGCCAACCCAGCCGAGTTCCTGCATATAAGCCACCGGGCGATGGCCGAAAAGTTGGATGCAGAAGGCTTCTTCGTCTTTGGTTTCGGCAAGATGGGTGTGCAGGCGAACGCTGTATTCGCGGGCCAGAGATGCGGACTGACGCATCAGGTCACCGGTCACGCTGAAGGGTGAGCAGGGGGCCAGCACAATTTGGGTAAACGCGCCGGGGTTGGGGTCGTGGTACTGTTCGATGAGCCGCTGGGACTCCCGCAGGATGTAGTCCTCATCTTCGACTACGGAATCGGGAGGCAAGCCGCCTTGGGATTCGCCCAGACTCATTGAGCCGCGTGAAGCCTGCAAGCGCAAACCAACTTCACGGGCGGCGTAGATTTCATCGTCTAGTTTGGAGCCATTGGGGTAAAGATAGAGGTGGTCGGCCGTGGTCGTACACCCTGAAAGGGCCAACTCGGCGAGGGCGGTTTTGGTGGAGATGCGGATATGCTCCGGGGCCATGCGCGCCCAGATAGGGTAAAGAGTCTTGAGCCAGTGGAAGAGGTTGGCGTCCTGGGCAGCGGGGACGACGCGGGTGAGAGTCTGGTAGAAATGGTGGTGGGTGTTGATCAGACCTGGCAGAATGATGTGCCCGCGGAGGTCGAGGACTTCGTCGGCGGTGGTCGGCAGCTCCGAGGCGGGGCCAACCTGCTCGATGAAGCCATCCCGAATAAAAAGACCACCGTCCGCGATTTCACGGCGATGGTCATCCATAGTCACTAGAACTTGCGCATGGCGAACAAGAAGAGTACTCATGTTGTCTCGCAGTCGAATGGTCTGTTAGTCTGTTAGTCGGGTAGTCGGGTAGTCGGGTAGTCGGGTAGTCGGGTAGTCGGGGGGTTGGACTACTCGACTACTTGACTACTCGACTACTTGACTATTGGACTACCAGACCAACTTGTCTGACAACTCATAGTGTATCAAATATCCACCCAAAAGTCAATTGTCTGACAACCTGTCGGGATATTTGTCGTCAGTCAAAATGACAGTTTGACTCATTTATTGCCCTGCTTTTTGTAATAAAACAAAACGCCCGCTGTTTGCGACAAACGGCGGGCGTCAGTCTTCTAAGGTAGTGGATTATTGTAACTGCGTACTACTCGGCCTCAGTTTCATCAAAGTTTTCGAATAAATACGAAGGGCTTAGTACAAGCGCCCCTATCCCATTCTTTGTTACCAACATCGTGCCCGTATGTAAAGCGTAATCCAGGTAATAACTGTACTTGTAACTGCCCGCCACAATCGTGTAGAAATTCACGCCGGGAGAGGCAGTGACCAGGTAATTTTCTGGCCCAATCAAGGTCAAAATAAGCGAGAAGGAAGCGTGATTGATTATCCTAAATTTGACTGGGTTTGGTTGTCCGTGGATGCGCGCAGGGTGTGTGAACCACTCGCAACTATGCAGAATCAGCGTTGTGCTTCCATTCTTGAGTACCTTAACCTCGCCAGTGAAGTCCAGGCCACAGGCATCATAGTCGTAAATATATTCACCAGAAAACAACTCCACTTTGTTTTTCCCTGGCTCAATATCCACACTGTATTCTTCATACCCAAAAAGACCCAACTTGACATCTTCAGCCAGATGATTCATGATCAACATTTTGATAGGCTGATGAGAACAAGGGTAAAGGATCATCTTATAATCTTTGTCATTCAGATCGATTTCGCCGGTAATTTTATCGTCGCTAGGCCCACCCCAATCACAGTATTGATACTCGTACTTATACGTACCATCGGTTAGTTCAGAATCGTCTGAAGTGCCAGCCGGAACTGTGATGTCTCTGGGAGCGTCAGGCCCGCTGATAAGCTTAACCGTAACATCTACATAGGAATTATTGACAATCCGTAAAACACTTGTGTCATCAGCAAGAAGTTGGCTCTGAGAGTCGGCAGCCATTATGTTCTGAAAAGCACCCGTGGAGATCAAGAGCGCAACCAGTAGAGCAACAAGAATTATCTTTTGCTTTTTCATCGTTTTCTCCTTCTAAAAATGACAAGCTCTAGGATTTCGCGTGGGAGGAAGCAGAGACGGGGCTGTTGTAAAGAGCGTCGTTATGCAGCCTCCCGTAGAGACCCTTTGGGGAATAACATGTGCGGAGCTTTGGTGACAGCTACGCCGCGCGGTGCATTATACCAAAAATCGTGATGCGTGGCGAGTGGCGGGTGGCGAATGGCAAATGGCGGGTGGCGAATGGCGAATGGCGGGTGGCGGGTGGCGAATGGCAAATAACGGGTGGCGAGTGGCGAGTGGTGAATGGCGAGTGGCGGGTGGCGAATGGCGGGGGGTGGAACGCTTCACGCTTCACGCTCCACGCTCCACGAGCTATACGCTCAATTAAGGATTAATCGGCCGCCAGACAGGATCGAAATCCCAGGCAGGATCGGAGGTTAACTGTTCGCTCTCGATACCATTAGGGGACATGATAAATATATCGTGTTCGTAACCATCAGGCCAGCTCTCCAGAGCCAGCCAGAATCCATCGGGAGAGTAATCTGCTTCTCGCATGGGAACGGCGCCATGGAACGGATACACCTTGAATTCGTTGGCGGCCCCATCCGGGTAGCGCACCCCAATCAAATGTGTAATACTTCCTTCGCCCTCACTTTGGGTGAAGATAATCACCTGACCATCCGGCGACCAAGCCGGATACGTGTTCTTCAAACTGCGGCTAACTGTGAAACGCTCCTGATCCGTCCCATCCGCCGCCATCGTCCAAATCTGATAAGGGCCATTACGGGTGGATACAAACAATATCTGAGAACCATCCGATGACCAGTATGGCTGGGAATCTCGATTGGATTCCTCCGACAAACATTGGACCTCGTTGGTCTCCAAATCGATAACAAAAACCTGGGGGCGGTCCCCGTTACGCAAGGAGGTAAACGCAATTTGTGAGCCATCCGGCGACCAGACTGGATCGAAGTCACCTCCCCCAAGAGTTGGCAGCGGGGTCAAGTTACTACCATCTACGTTGATAATAAACAAGCTGGCTCCCCGGTATATATCCCTGTTTCCGTCACACGGAGAAATGAATACCAGGCGAGTTCCATCGGGAGACCAATCAGGCTGACACGCTCCCCATTGACTATCTGTTATGCGACGTAACCCCGTAGCGTCAACGTTAACCAGCCAAATTTGAGACAATCCCGTGCGATCAGAAGCAAACGCAATTTGCCCATACCCGCCCCCCATTGGCGTCGGCGTGGGAGACAAAGTAGGACTTGGAGAGAGGGTGATTGTGGGCGTCTCTGTCGGCGTTGATGTTGAGGTAGGCGTAACCGACGGAGCAGGGGTTTGTGATGGCTGCAAGGTTTCTGTAGGCGGCGCGGTCGGACTAACTGAAGGAATAAGGTCTGCAACAAGCGGCGGTGTAGCTGTGGAATCTGTATCACCTGCAACGGGCACCCCACTCACCGACCTCGGCCACAATTCGAATATCTGACCCGGCAATGTCGGGTTCAGCACATAAGCCGCACCAACGCCAATCACCAATAAAGCGGCAACGAGTAATATTGTCAACAGACAGCCTCTAGGCCGCTTGCGGGTTGGCGGCATAGATGGTGCTAAAAAGTCTAGCTCATCCAAAGGTGTACTGGCTGGCAATGGCCGCGGAGGGCTTGGTACACCAACCGCCTTCGAAAGCGGAGAGGGTGACTCAAACGAGATATTGGTAATCTCCCCCATACTCGCTGGCGGTAATACTGCTCCTTGCTCCACCAACTTGCGCATGGTAATACCATGCGCACTGAGAATCGCTTGCTTGAATTCTGCAGCGCTCTGAAAACGATCACCCGGATGCACTTCCAACGCTTTTTCGATCGCACTAGCCGCCCGGCGCGAAATTTTTGGGTTGCGTTTACGGATCGGCGTCAACTCAGCCTGTTCCATTGTTCGAGCCAGGCTGTCTTCCGGGATGACACCGACAAGGGCAGCGTACATGGTCGCACCCAAGGAATACACATCAGATCGATGATCGGTGCGAGCTGCGCCATACTGTTCCGGGGGCGAATAACCTGGAGTCATGGCGCGTGCCCCCGTGTTGGTTTGCTGACCAGCATAGACAACTTTAGCCAGGCCAAAGTCCACCAGGTAAATCTGACCTTGCGGGGTGATCTTCACATTTCCCGGCTTGATATCACGATGCAGCACTGGCGGCTTCTGTGTATGCATATAGGTCAGCGCATCACAGATAGCCGACCCTATAATGAGAACATCGGCCTCTGAAATGATCCCCAAGTGATCCATGCGCTCACGTAAATCTTCGCCCGCAATATGGTCCATCACCAAGTATTGCCCCTGTCCATCAATGACGAAATGATCCGAAACACGCGGCAAATTTGGGTGACGTAAATTCGCCAAAATGATGGCCTCACTGCGGAATTGGCGAGCATACTCATCTGTTGTGAAGAGGTTTTCCTTAACGGCAACCTCAACTCCTAGATTATCGTCAATGGCGCGGTAAAGAGAACCCATCCCCCCCTGTCCAAGAATCTCAAGGATACGATAACGATTATGTAGAGATGCGCCGCGTTCAAGAGTCATAAGGCATGTCACTTAATTGCAAGTGGCGAGTAGCGAGTGGCGAGTGGCGATTAGCGAATGGCGGGTGGTGAGTGGCGTATGGCGGATGGCGGATGGCGGGTGGCGGATGGCGGGTGGCGGATGGCGAATGGCGAATGGCGGATGGCGGGTGGCGAATGGCGAATGGCGGGTGGCGAGTGGCGAGTGGCGGGTGGCGGGTGGCGAGTGGCGGGTGGCAGGTGGCGGATGGCGGATGGCGGATGGCGGATGGCGGAACGCTCCTATCTCCAATCTCCAATCACCAATCACCAATCACATTGATCATACACGCGTTACCACACCGCAATACTCACAGGTTATCTCAGTTTGGCCGCGCAGTACCGGTGCAGTGAAAGCCGCCCCGCAATTGTAGCACTGTTCGGGCACATTGCGGATGCGGTCTAATTCCGCTTCGTCGATCTCGATAGCCCGGTCTTGAGCATAATCGCCGGCACGAGCCCGTCCCACCATATTGAGCCAGTCGTCTGCTACGGGCAAAGCCAGTTTGAAACGAGCCTTCGCTACGGGAGCATCGGCGCTATCGAGGGAAAAGGCCAACACTTCGAATTCGCCGTCTTCGTCGGTCTCTTCTTTGACATCAGTGACCTGTTGCAGCGGGACATTGATCTTCAGTTCATATTCGCCAACCCGGTCTTCCCAAAGGATGCGTTGATCCGTAAGATAGAGGATTCCGTTTTCGGGTTCCAGTCCGGGGCGTTCCCAAATTGCCTCGGTGGCCGCCACCCCGCTCTCGGTTGCCAGTAGCCGGAAGGAGGCTGTCGAAAGAGCGGCCAACATCCACTCCACCCAATCGAAATAAGCGGACAGGCTTTCGACTTCGTCGGCGTATTCATCGTATTGATCCAGCACTGTGTCTTCGGCAGCATCCGCTTGAGCCTCAGCTGAAGCTACGGCAGATTTGAGTTGAACATACCGTGGCCGCGCGGCGGTCAGATTGGACGACATGCCCATCAAAGCCGCCAGACTTACTTGAATGGCGGTCATTTGCTGGCCCAGTATTTGGGTCTGGTGCTCCAAAGTTGTTTCAGCACGCGCTTTTATGCGCTCCCATTGGGCCGCCAAAACACGGACATCGGCTTCCAGGCTTTTCTCGACGGCGTAGCCTTTAGCCCGCAGATCTGCCAGATCCCGTTCCAGAGAGCTGACTTCATTTTCCAGTTCTGCTAACTCGCCATGCACATCCTTGAGCATCATCTCGTCTTGCAGTTCATTGACCTCGTTCTGAAGAGCCATCAGATCACCGCTGGTCAGGGGGCCTGTCAAATCATCATAGGAGAGACCGCTCCCGGTAGCGCGTTCTTCTTCGATCTTTCCAGAGCGGGCGCGCTCGATCAAGTTGGTCCAATCCTTTGAGTCTTGCCCGTTGAGGTGAAAAGCAACTTTGTCCAGTTTTCTGTCGGCAAACTGCACATCCATGAAATCTTGATGCCCGAACAATCCCTTACTCATGGCCTTAACCTGCTTCACAGAATCTAAAGGTTGAGCAATCAGCACTTCCTGCACCAATTCAGACGAAGTAGTAACAAACAAGACTTTCTTGGTAGCGACCTTTTCTTTGCGCTCATAAATCAAGCGTTTATTGGAGAGGTAAAGCACTCCCTCGGGATCATCTTTGCCTTCTTTATCCCAACGAGCAGGGACGGCCATGACAAGGTCTTCCCCATCTTCCAATGCAAATTTGGCATCGTCAAGTTGATCCAAAGCCCAATGAATAGTCGTCAACCGGGAATTGACCTGCCGCACATCAGATTCTATCTCATCATAGTTGTCTTCCAGGGTGCGCTCGGCTTTTTCCAAATCCCACATCGTCTGGTTAACCTGGTTTTGGGTAGAGCCTAAAAGCGAGGTTGCCGAAGTGGGATTCCGGAGGACGGAATTCAAGCGTTGTATGTCAGGATTGAGACCCGCCAGATTGGTTTGCATAAACTGCGATTGCTGGACAATACCTCTCTCGACCTGGGAGCGAACTGTCTGCCAGCTATCCATGGCCTGGTAAGCAATATCTTCGATATCGCTTTGATAGACATAGCCTTTATCGCGGGCGCTTTCCAGTAAGTTGAGCACATTCGCGATATCGGAATCCAAGCGGGTAAGATCGGATGCAGTCTCGCTGAACGAGCTGCGCGTCTGCAAATCTGTGAGGGTGGATTGCAAAGACGAAACATCAGCCGCGATATCAGGATGCGCTCTGGCGGTATTCAACATAAGTAATGCGCCCACAGCAGTTCCAATCGCCGCCGCTCCGACTGCAACAGACCTGCGCTGTCGAGATATTGGCGAGGCGGCGGGAGTGGTAAGCGGTCTCACCCGCCGCTGTGCGCTCTTCGATGCCAGCACGGGGGGGGCGGGCATTTTTGTCATCCTTTTCGAAGGCGGTGCTGTGGGGCGGACAACAGGGCGGGGTCGGGGCTGCGAGTTTATTGCCATCGTCCGGGCAGCCTGTCGTTTGACAGTTCGTTGTTCGGCACGCTTGACGTTCGTGTTCCGCCGGATCACGTTGGTTTTCAGGCGGGGAGCCACTTTCGGGGTCGCAGGGGCAGGCCGCACCGGGGCGGAGCGTGTACTGCGAGGGGGGTTGGCTGCCTGTCGGGCAGCGGGGGCTTTGCGCATCTTGCTAGACATGGGTTTCTCCTTAAATATCTAAATTACGCACTTCGCGGGCATGAGTTTGAATGAAACGACGCCGGGGGGGAACCGCGGCCCCCATCAACATATCGAAAGTCCGATCAGACTCGGCGGCGTCTGCGATCTCTACTTGCAGCAGGATTCGTTTTTCGGGGTCCATGGTGGTTTCCCACAATTGCTGAGGGTTCATCTCACCCAAACCCTTATACCGAGAGAGCGACACCTTGCTTTCTGCTGTTCCTATTTCTTTTAGAATTGCATCTTTTTCGTTTTCTGTGTAGGCATAACGCTCTTTATTTCGATATGCCATCCGGTACAGCGGCGGTTGTGCAATATATAAGTGTCCAGCGTCGATCAACGGCTGCATATACCGGAAGAAGAATGTGAGCAGCAAAGTCCGGATATGTGCCCCATCTACGTCGGCATCCATCATGATAATAACCCGGCCATAGCGCAGACCTGAAACGTCAAAATTTTCACCAATATTGGTGCCAAGCGCCGAAATGAGAGCTTTAACCTCATTGTTAGCCAGAATTTTATCAAGCCGGGCACGCTCTGTATTGAGAATTTTACCCCGCAGAGGCAAAATAGCCTGGAAGTGGCGGTCACGGCCTTGTTTTGCGGAACCTCCTGCCGAGTCGCCTTCTACAATATATATCTCGGTCTTTTCCGGGTCGCGCTCGGAGCAATCGGCCAGCTTTCCCGGCAATGTGAGGCTTTCAAGAGCAGACTTGCGGATCACCAGATCGCGGGCCTTGCGGGCGGCATCACGGGCACGGGCCGAGGTCAGGCATTTATGGATAATGGCCTTGCCTGTCGAGGGGTTTTCCTCCAGAAAAATACCAAAGCCTTCACCGATCACCTGTTGGGCAAAAGTCTGCACCTCGGGATTCATCAATTTGACTTTGGTCTGGCTCTCGAATTGAGGATCCGGGTGTTTGATGCTGATAATTGCTGTCAACCCCTCGCGGGTATCGTCACCGGTAAAGTTAGAATCCGCATCCTTTAGTAACTTATTCTTGCGGGCATAATCATTGATGGTACGGGTAACAGCGGCTCGCAGCCCGGTCAGGTGAGTGCCTCCATCAATCGTATTGATAGTATTAGCAAATGCGTACACCGACTCGGCATAAGCATCGGTGTATTGAATGGCGGCGTCGATTGTGATACCATCCACCTCTTTTTCGACATGTACAACAGGGTGCAGAATCCCCCGGTTGCGGTTCAGATATCGAACGAAGGATGTAATTCCTCCTTCGAAGTAGAAGGTCATTTCCCGATCACTGCGCTCATCTTGAAAGTGAATGGTCACGCCGCGGGTGACAAAAGTCATTTCACGGAAGCGCTGTACCAGAGTGTGGAAATTGTAATCCAAATTCTCTTCTTGGAAGATCAAAGTGTCGAATTTAAAGGTCTGGCGCGTGCCGGTTTCGTCTTTGGGGACTTTGCCGATCACTTTGAGTGGCGCCATTGGGCGGCCGCGCTCATAGCGTTGGAAGTGGATTTTCCCATCTCGCTTGACTTCGATTTCGAACCACTCTGACAGCGCATTGACAGCCGACAATCCCACTCCGTGAAGGCCGCCCGAAACTTTGTATCCGCCGCCGCCGAATTTGCCGCCGGCGTGCAGCATGGTCATGACCAATTCCAGGGCTGGTTTGTTCTGTTCGGGGTGCATATCAACCGGGATGCCGCGCCCGTTGTCGGTCACTGTCACGCTGCTGTCTGGATGAATTATCACTTCGATATAATCACAGAATTGGGCCAGGGCCTCGTCTATCGAGTTATCCACCACTTCGTAAACCAGGTGATGCAGCGCCTTGATGTCGGTTCCGCCGACGTACATACCCGGGCGGCGACGAACGGCCTCAAGCCCTTCCAATACCTGAATGTCTTTTGCATCATACGAAACCAAGTCGTTTTGTACTACCACACAAGCCTCCAAAATATATTTAGCTCACCAAACAAATGGGGAGATCATTTCTTTTAGGGAATTCAAAAAAAGCATCCGGAATTCCGTGAAACGTGACGAGTAAAGCGTGACACTTGCACATGCGGCAAGTGTCACGTTTCATTATGTTGCTCGGATTGATTTTTCAAACTCTGCACCCATTGGCCGGTGTCACGGTAGTAGATAAAACTTGCCGCCAACAACCCCGTGGTCACAAAGGCATGTCCCATCAGACCAACGAGCATCAACCAGGAATCTTCCGAAGGAATACGCCACAACAAATCCAGCCCCTGGGTCAATACTAACACGCTCACAAAGAACAAGCTTGTTGTGGGCAGGGTCATGTTGGTAATGCGAATTCCTTGTTTGACAGAGGGCCACACTTTATACCGGTTCACAAAAATTCCATGTGATGAAAACAGCAAGAGGAAGATCATCCAAAGCAGGAATCCGCCATACAACAGAATGCCACACTGTCCCACGGAGATACCGGCCACGGCTGTAATAGAGATAGCACAACTTGCAGGAATGCTCACACTCACAAAAAGTATAACCCACACCAGGGCCAGCAAAATGACTTGTGAACTTGCCCACAGCCATTCCGCGAGAGACCGGCGCCAATATCCCTGGCCTGAAAGTGCAGCTTGTGCCACCATCGAAAAGTACAGGGTTCCCATTATCAAGCCCGCGATGGTCAAAACCAGGAAAAGTAACAGGGCGTTCCCAAAAGAAGTCACATCTATTAAAGACGGATTTCCAATGGGGGTTTCCATGGGTAGAATAGATGCCATCAGGCTCGGGATGCCTACCGGGTAGGAACGCAAAGCGGCAAGAAGGTTAAACCGTTCGGCTATGAGTGACCACAACTCTCGAGCAGATTGCAGTATTGCAGCCGTTTCTGCATCGGGGGCGACACTCATCGATTGGAAAACCGCATCGCTAACCAATACATCAATCAACCACTTTAGGCGCAAATGAGGGGTCAACCAAATGAATAAATCCAGTCCTATGGGGAATAGGATCAATGCGATGTGATTTGTAATTGTATCGAAACCAGCCACCAGAGTTGTAATCAGGCGCGGAGGAGCAGGTAAAGTTTGCGAATCTGTAGTCTTCATTTGAACTACCCATTTTACCATATCAGTACGATTCGTTTGACTTTTTACTAGATTATGCTATCCTGTATTGAGCCTAATTTTGATTTTGTACAAAGTAGGGATGGTTCCTATGATTGTGATAGTGAAATGAGTTATTTGTGGATGTTCTGTCCCGGCGGCAACCTGCCCTCATCCCAACCCTTATCATGTTCGCAGGATACTCTCCCAGGGAGCCTTTCCCCTCTGGTTGGAACGATGCCCCATTGGCTTGCAGGAAAAACGCATGAACACATACATCAACATATTAAAACAAATTGATATCTTCCACAAATTCACATCGACTCAATTAGAGTTGATTGCCAATTTATGCCAGGAACACACCTTGGATACCGGAGATGTCATTTTTCGCGAAGACGCCGACAGCGATGAGTTGTATATCATCATTCGGGGGGAAGTGGATATCCTGGTAAATCCATCTTTGGTAGACTCCGAATCAGACGACCTGCACGCTCCCGTTACAATTGCGACTTTGCGGCGCGGACAATCATTTGGAGAAATCGCATTGGTCGATCAGGGATTACGTTCGGCTACCGCCCGAGCCGCACAAGACAATACGCAGCTGCTTACTATACCCAGCGATAAACTCATGCTCCTTTGCAATACCTACCCAAAACTAGGCTACCGCCTGATGCTCAATCTGGCAGCCGATCTGGCGCTGAAGATTCGCAGCACCGATCTACGAATCCGGGAAGAACTGCTATACGGACGCGAGGACAGATAAAAGATTCATAAATACGATAATAATGCCTTGACCCTTGACCCTCACAAATGTAGAATCTCCACACTGGCATGGGGTCAGGCGAGTAGCCATGCCCAAAGCCTGCTGATTGCATAAAGTCTGTTGGCAGAAAACAAAAAACCCAATTAATAATGAAGCTACCATTATTGGTTGGGGCTACACCTGATAGCAATCACTTGTGAAAGGAGGCAGCCACAAAATAGTCAATATAAAATATCACTAAGTCAGATATCCCATTCGAAACCAAACACTCTTTCAAATTTTAGGCATATTCCTAAGGAGGAATAAGCATGATTAAACGCTCGTTTATCATTTTAAGTTTAGTAGTCATCGCAGGTTTAGCGTTGACTGCCTGCACAGCCCCGTTCGAATGCACAGACCCGCTTGGCTGCGTGGACTATGCTCCTGGTGAACCCATCCGCATCGCTTCCGCGCTGGTTATCTCTGGGCCAAACACCGACCTGGGTACAGACTCCCAATATGGTGTGGAAATCGCCATTGATTTCCGCGGCGAGATTCTCGGCCACACAATCGAACTCCAGGCTGAGGACGATGGATGCAGCGCCGAAGGCGGGCAAACAGCCGGCCAGAAGATCGTCTCTGATCCCACCATCGTCGCCGTCATAGGAACAAGCTGCTCTGGCGCTGGCGTCCCCATGTCTGGGGTAATCTCAGAAGCCGGTTACGTGATGGTCTCCCCTTCCAACACCGCTCCCTCCCTCACCGATCCCGATCAGGCTTGGAAGGCCGGCTATTTGCGCACTGCGCACAACGACAAAGTCCAGGGACGGGCAATGGCTGAATTCGCCCTCAACGAACTGGGCCTAACAACAGCTGCTGCTATCCACGATGGTGACCCTTACACCGAAGGTCTGGCACGTGTATTCGCCGACTCCTTCGAGGAATTGGGCGGCACAATCGTCGAATTCACGGCCGTCAACAAGGGCGACACTGACATGCACCCTGTACTTGCTGCGGTTGCGGCAGCTGGTCCGCCTGAATTCCTGTACTACCCGGTCTTCACCGCTGAGGGCGGCTTCCTCACCAAGCAGGCCAAAGAGGTTTCCGGCTTGGAGAACACCATACTGGCAGCAGCAGACGGCATGATCTCTGATGCAGCCATCGCCGCTATTGGCGAGGCTGGCGAGGGCATGTACTTCTCTGGCCCCGATCTGTCTTACTCTGGCGGTGTGTACGAAGATTTCCTCGCTGCCTACATAGAGAAATATGGCGGCGAGCCTATCTCCGTCTTCCACGCTCATGCTTTTGATGCCGCCAACATGATCTTCGACTGCATCGAGGAAATAGCGACGCAAGACAAAGACGGCACCATCCATATCGGACGCCAGGCTCTGCGCACCTGCCTGTACGCTACATCTGGTTTCCAGGGTATCACAGGCACTCTCACCTGCAATGAGTACGGTGACTGCGCTGACCCCAAGATTTCGGTATCCCAACTCCAAGCCGGTGCATACGTCCGCATCTGGCCCTAATACCGAAGAGACGTATCATCTCAATACCCATAGGGCACTATAGCAAATAGGGGAAGAAGGTAGGCTGCGAACTGCGCCCGCGGCGCAGTTCGCAGCCCACCACCCATTCTTCTTGAGAAGATACAAGAGATCAACCAGTACATAGGACTTCCAACATGGGATGGGTTTGAACTGATAGCTCAAGCCCATCCCGTCTCTTTCTGAAGAGAGGAGAGAAGACCAGCCATGCTACAACGTTTACAAGACATAAACTTCATCGATCTCGTGCTCGCGATTTTACGAATAGTTATTATCGCCGCAGTTATTTGGGGAACCGTAGCGACAATCATAGAAAACCCATACTCTGCAGCAACATGGATAGACACTATAGTCGCTGGAATTGCACAAGGCAGCCTATATGCCCTGATAGCAATTGGATATACACTAGTCTACGGTGTTCTCTTTATGATCAACTTCGCCCACGGCGAATTTTTTATGTCAGGCATTATGACAGCCTCCATATTTCTAGCAATGCCGATGAGCGCAACGGGGTTTTTAGATCGGCATCCAATATTAGGCTTATTAGCAATCACTTTGATGGCGGTAGCAGTTTCGGTAGGCATCGCTCTACTCACTGAACGAGTTGCCTATCGCCCGCTGCGGAAAGCGCCTCGTCTGGTTCCATTGATTACTGCAATCGGCGCTTCGTTCTTTTGGCAGTACTTCTTTAGAGGCCTGTACGGATCCGAGGTCAAACCTTTTCCCCAAATCCAGGTTCTGACAGGAAAAGCTTCCATCCTGGGGGTTGAGATTCTCAAGAATCAATTGGTGGTTATCATTGCTGCCATCCTGATGCTGATTGGCCTGTATATCTTTGTGATGCGCACTACTGTCGGAAAATCTATCCGCGCGGTTGCCGAAGACAAAGACGTAGCCGCCCTGATGGGTATCGATGTCGACCGTACAATTTCCATCACCTTTGCCGTAGGTTCAGCAATGGCCGGCATTGCCGGTGTTCTCTACGCTATGGTCTTCCGCCAGGTACACTTCTTCATGGGCTTCATCCCTGGCATCAAAGCATTCACTGCGGCAGTGCTGGGCGGAATTGGAAGCATTCCAGGAGCTGCAATTGGCGGCTTATTCTTAGGGATGTTCGAATCAGTAGGCCCCGGCCTCTTCTTGGAAGGCCTGGGAATTCCAGCCCCCCACCAGCTAAAAGACGTGATCGCTTTTACAATGCTCGTTCTGGTGCTCATCTTTAGACCGCAAGGCATCGTGGGCGAACCTTTGGCTGAGAAGAAAGCGTGAGGCAAGCTGATATGACTGACAAAAAAACTATCGATTTTCGCCAAGTAATTAATCTTGGCCTTTTGGCCGGTGTAACCGTGCTCAGCTTGAGCGTGATTGGACTGGCAGGCCTCTTTGGGCAGCGGGACTTGATCGGCGGGGTGTTTTCACTGGGTCAATTATTCCTGTTTGCCGCTCCGGCAGCTATAGCTTATATCGCTGCGGAGAAAGCATCAGCGTCAAAGGATAGCACTGCTAAGATCATTAGTTATGGACTGGTTATCGGCCTTATCACTGCCATACCTCTAATCATCCTGATAGTGCTGGCTACGACATTCGACCTGAGACATTTCCTGGTTAGCGTTTCGCCAGCCCTCATAGAGATGCTGACTTTCAACCAGGGGCCGGGTGTTGGCAGCCTTACTCTGCTGGCCGCAATGGGCATCATTGGCATTGCATCGGCTGGCGTTCAACTCATGCCAGAGAAATACCGGCGGCCACTACTTCAAGGATTACTCTGGACCTTATTCATCGGTCTGTTCTCTGAGATTTTATCCGAACGGGTACGCAGCTTCTTCGGGAGCGGTGTTAACAATCTGATCTTCAAGTCGAAGGCTCTGCAACCCGTGGTTGCAGTTATATTATTCGCCATCGTTGCCACAATCTCGGTATGGTGGCAGAAACGCGGCAGCGGTATCAAAGAGCGGATCGACAATCTTCCCTCAGCACAGCAACTCAGACTGCGTAGGGGCAGCATTGGACTGGGTGTCGTTTTCCTTCTCATCTTGCCGCTGCTGCTGGGAACATACCTGTCCGAGGTGATCAACAATGTGGGTCTTTACGTGCTTATGGGTCTGGGACTAAACATCGTGGTAGGTTTTGCGGGATTGCTTGACTTGGGATACGTGGCCTTCTTTGCCATTGGTGCCTACACTATGGGGGTATTGACTTCTCAGGGAGACTTGGGGATTAGCACCATATCTTTCTGGGCTGCGCTGCCAATTTGCGTCATCGCATCGGTGACAGCAGGGGTCATCCTTGGGGTTCCCGTTCTGCGTATGCGCGGCGACTACTTAGCCATCGTAACCCTGGGATTCGGCGAGATCATCCGCATTCTGGCGCTCTCCGACATGCTCAAGAACTTTATCGGCGGCGCCCAAGGAATACTACAAATTCCTAAACCCAGTATCGGCGGCTTTGTGTTATTCAAACCAGGCTCACTCTACTACGTCATTCTTGCCGGTGTAATGCTGGCGGCTTTCGTCTCCTGGCGGCTGCGCGATTCACGCCTGGGGCGTCAATGGATGGCAATGCGCGAAGATGAAGATGTGGCTGAGGCCATGGGTATCAATCTGGTAAGCACAAAGTTACTGGCTTTTGCCATCGGAGCCGGATTCTCCGGGCTGGCTGGCGCCATCTTTGCCAGCAAGCTGACCTCGATCTTCCCACATAGCTTCAACCTTATGATATCCATCAACGTGTTGTGCCTGATCATCGTAGGAGGTATCGGGAGTCTGCCCGGCGTAGTCGTTGGTGCTTTGATCCTGGTTGGACTTCCCGAATTGCTACGCGAATTTGCAGAATACCGCCTACTGATGTACGGCGCGCTGTTGATCGTTATGATGCTCGCCAAGCCAGAAGGTTTCTGGCCTTCTGCCATAATGAAACGCGAGCTTCATGCCCATGAAGAGACTGAACCAGTTGGCAGCGATTAGCTATCGAGCCACAACAAATCAGTGAGAGGATATCGCCCATGCTCATCTTAACTTCACAAGGTGTCACTAAACAATTTGGCGGGCTTGTTGCTGTCAACAAATTCGACTTCGACATTCCAGAAGGCAAAATCGTCAGCATCATCGGCCCTAATGGCGCAGGAAAAACCACCTTCTTCAACTGCATCACCGGCTTCTATGACTTCGACGAAGGCACAATCGAATTCAACGGCAAACAATTAGGCGGCAAATCACCCGATCAAGTCACACGCCTGGGAATTGCCCGTACCTACCAGAACATCCGCTTGTTCACCAATATGAGCGCCATCGAAAACATTCTGGTAGGGCAACACCCACTCCTGAAAACTTTTTGGATCGAGGCCATATTCCAAACCAAACGGCTAAAAAGCGAAGAAGCTGAAATCCTGGAAAGGGCCAGGCATCTGCTGCACTTCGTTGGTCTGAAAGGACTAGGGGATCAACTCTCACGCAACCTGCCCTACGGCGCCCAACGCCGGTTGGAAATCGCCCGCGCCCTGGCCAGCAAACCCACACTGTTATTGCTGGATGAACCCACCGCAGGGATGAACCCCCAAGAAACCGTCGAAATGATGCGCTTCATCCAACATCTACGCGACGAACTTGGGATCACGATTTTGCTAATCGAGCATGATATGAAAGTTATCATGGGAATCAGTGAATACATCTCCGTGATGGATTTTGGCACCAAGATCGCAGAAGGTACTCCAACAGAGATCCAACGCAACCCCCGGGTGATCGAAGCTTACCTGGGACGCGGGGCAGCAGCGGGTACTGGAACCCAATCATCGCCCGCGGTAGCTTAGAATAGAGAGCAGACACTCATGGCAATGTTAGAAGTAAACGACATCCACACCTACTACGGAAATATCCACGCCTTGAACGGGATCTCCATAAAAGTGGAGGAGGGTGAAATCGTCACCCTTATCGGAGCCAATGGCGCTGGAAAAACTACCACCCTGCGCACTATCTGCGGTTTACTCAAACCGCGTCAGGGCAGCGTATACCTGGAAGGGGAAGACCTGGTAAAGTACAAAGCCCATGAAATCGTATTCAAGGGTATAGCAATGGTACCCGAAGGTCGCGGCGTCTTTGCCAGGCTGACCGTATCCGAAAACCTGGATCTGGGCGCCTTTTCACGCACAGACAAAGCCGGCATCCAGCAAGACCTGGAGCGCGTATTCACTCTCTTCCCCCGCATGAAAGAGCGCCGCAACCAGGTCGCCGGGACTCTCTCCGGTGGCGAGCAGCAAATGCTGGCCACTGCACGAGCTTTGATGACCCACCCTCGCCTGCTCCTTATGGATGAACCATCCATGGGATTAGCCCCTATCCTTGTAGAGGATATCTTCGACACCATCAAAGAGATCAACAAAGAAGGCACTACTATTCTCTTGGTCGAGCAAAACGCTACCATGGCTTTCACAGTTGCAGATCGGGGATACGTACTACAAACCGGCGAAATCGTGTTGCACGATACAGCCGGAAACCTGAAACAAAACGAAATGGTCCAAAAGGCCTACCTGGGGATAGAGTGAGTCGTGAAACGTGATGCATGATCCCGAAAAAACGTCGGGACGATCTGCGTGACACAGTCCCCGAAGCGCAGCGGAGTGGGAAACGCGATACGGTTCCCATAGCATAGTGGGCAGCGCATTGGATTAGATTTACGTTCCACATCTTGAGAGCGCGGTGGTAGAATTACGAACTACTGCGCTCTTTTTCTTTACCTAAGGAACGGGGATAAATTACTTGCCCATTTCCAAATTTAGATGTAGTGCCGGTTGAGTAGGCTCGGAGGTACGGAGAGCCGTATCGAAACCAAACTGGGCTTGAAAATGGACTAATTTGCTGTAATCCGCTGGGTTTCGATACGCTACGGCACGAAAAGCGTGTGCCTGCGCTACTCAACCGGCGCTCGCTTTAGGATACAAACGCGCAAGTTATTTAATTCTCATTCCTAAATAAGGCATTAGGTTAAAAGTGGCACAAACAATTCCAGCCTGACCACCGACCGCTGACCGTCGACCACCGACCGCCGACCACCGACCACCGACCGCCGACCGCCGACCACTAACCACCGACCGCCGACCGCCGACCACCGACCGCCATCCGCTGTCCGATGTCCGCTGTCTGCCGTCCGCTGTCCGCTGTCAAATCAGTGCGTACCCACATAATTTCCTATGCTAATTCTAACCGCAGCAGATGTCCGCCAGGCACTCCCTATGAAAGCCGCTATCGAGGCCATGAAGCGCGGCTACGCGGCTCTCTCCGGCGGGAAGGCGCAAGTCCCCCTGCGCAGCCAACTCTCCGTGCCCCCGCACGAAGGCGTGAGCCTGTTCATGCCCGCCTACGTGCAAGACGACGCGGGCGAGGCCCTGACTCTGAAAGCAGTCTCCGTATTCCCCCAAAATGCCCGGCGGAACCTCCCCATCATCCACGCCGCGGTGCTGGTATTCGAACCTGACACCGGGCGACCCCTGGCCCTGCTCGAAGGCCGCACACTGACCGCCATCCGCACAGGAGCCGCATCGGGGGCCGCCACCGATCTGCTGTCCCGACCCGACAGCAAAACCGCAGCCATCTTCGGCGCCGGCGTACAGGGACGCACCCAACTCGAAGCCATCTGCGCTGTGCGGGATATCGAAACCGCCTGGATTTACGACCTCGACCCAAAGAGGGCCTTGGCCTTCGTATACGAAATGACCGGCCTGGGAACAACTCCCCCGGATTTGAGGCTGGCTGCCAACCCTCAAGAGGCGGTTGCCCATGCCGACATTATCTGCACCGCCACCACCGCCCGCGCCCCCATCTACCATGCGGATGATGTCCAGCCCGGAACGCATATCAACGGCGTTGGCTCGTACACCCTGGAAATGCTCGAAAATCCTCCCGAACTCTTCCCGCAAGCTGGCGCCTTCATCGACTCACGGGAGGCTGTCATGGCCGAGGCCGGGGAGATAGTTGCCGCCATCAACCGCAAGTTGCTCTCCCCCGCCGAACTGACCGAGATCGGAGAGGTAATTCTTGGCAGCCAACCCGGACGCACTTCGCTCGATCAGATCACATTCTTCAAATCAGTCGGCGTCGCCGTACAAGACGCTATGGCAGCCCAGTTAGCGCTGAAGAACGCGGAGGAAATAGGACTGGGGCAAAGAATTACGTGGTGAAACAAATGAGCAAACAAGATGTAATCAACACCACCCAACAAGCTGTCCGTACTGGCCAGATCAAGATTTCACTTCATGCCGCTGAAGAAGCAGTTGCAGAAGACATCCACCGAACTGAAATATTGGAAGCGTTGAGCAATATCACCATTCTCGAGGAATACCCCAATTGGTGGCTTGGCCCCTGCTGCTTACTTTACGGACAAACACACGCTGGTCGTAACCTGCACATTGTTAGTTCTTATCAACAACTACCCATTACAATAATTACGCTCTATGAGCCAAAACCACCCAAATGGATAACCCCAACAAAACGCGGAGGCACTCCATGAAATGTCTTATCAAAGCATGCCCTGGTAATATGGAAACACGACAAATCACCCACACCTTTTTTCGGCGTGGTCACCCTATGGTCATTGAAGGGATTCCAGCTCACATTTGTCCCATCTGTGGTTACACGGTGTTGGACCTTGAGATATTAGATTATCTACTCTCCTTCGATCCTGAAGAAGAGAAACCTGTGCGCATGGCTCCTGTCTACCGACTGGAAACAATCCCTATGGGAGCACAAATCGCATGAACTTCCCAACAACTGCCAACGTAATCATCATCGGCGGCGGGGTGATGGGGGCCAGCACGGCCTATCACCTGGCGGCCCGCGGCGTGAAGGATATTCTGCTGCTCGAGCAAGAAGAATTCTTCGGGCAGGGTGCCACGGGACGCTGCGCGGGCGGCGTGCGCTACCAATTCGCCACCGAGGTCAATATCCGGCTGTCGTTGTTAAGCCTGCCCATGCTGGATCGCTTCGAAGACGAAATCGGGCAGGTCATAGACTATCACAAAGTCGGATACCTATTTCTGCTCACCAACGAAGACGATACGGCCGTATTCCGGCGCAATGTGGAATTGCAGCATAGCCTGGGCGTGGAAACCGAATGGCTGGATGGTGACGAAATCCGCCGCCGCCTGCCAATGATGAATCTCGATGACGTTATCGCTGGCACCAATAACGCCAAAGACGGAGTGGTAGACCCCAACGGGGTGGTGATGGGCTATATCGGGGCGGCGCAACGCCTGGGAGTCAATGCGCTCAACGGGGTGGCGGTTAACGAGATTCACGTCCGGGCTGGAAAAGTCTCCGGGGTGGGCACCCCACTTGGAAACGTATCCGCCCCCATTGTGGTCAACGCTACCGGACCCTGGGCGGGGGTCGTCTCCCAAATGGCGGGAGTCCCCATCCCCCTCACGCCCCTGCGCCGCCAATGGCTGACCACAACGCCCCTCCCTGATCTGCCCCCGGATTTCCCCTTTGTGATCGACTTCGCCCAATCACTGTATTTCCACCCCGAGGGAAAAGGCTTGCTGACGGGGATGTCGAACCCGCACGAGAAGCCCGGCTTGGGTCAAAACGTGGATCCCGAGTGGGAACTAACGCACATGGAGTCCGCCATCGCCCGCCTGCCCCTGCTGGAAACGGCCGGGCTGGCCTCGCGACTGGCCGGGCTGTACGAGAATACGCCCGATGCTCATCCAATTTACGGGGCAACACCTGTGGATGGTTTTTACATCGTGACCGGCTTTTCGGGGCATGGTTTCATGCACGGCCCAATCTCGGGGTTGCTGATGAGTGAAATCATTCTCGATGGTCAGGCCCGCACGCTGGATATTTCCATGTTGGATTTGGCGCGTTTCGAAGAAGATAGACTGATACATGAGTATAATGTTGTGTGAGTGCGTAGATTGGTAGATTGGTAGATTGGTAGGTTGGTAGGTTGGTAGGTTGGTAGGTTGGTAGGTTGGTAGATTGTTAGGTTGGTAGGTTGGAAGATTGGTAGGTTGGTAGATTGGTAGATTGGTAGATTGGTAGGGTGGTACGAT
>JBDRGC010000417.1:0-5500 GCA_043818215.1 Chloroflexota bacterium
GGGACAAGTGTCCCACAGGGATAAGTATGCGAAGCAGCTTTACCGCTGACACTTGCACCGCACTGCGTTTGGTGCAGTGCAGGTGAGCAATCTCATCCTTGGCGAGAAGGAGATTGCTTCACCGAAAAGCGTCGGTTCGCACATCGTCCCCTTTTGGGAATGACATCTGGGTAAGCGGAGTCAAAAACATTATCTTAACATCTATAGAATATATGTCCATGATGCGATTGCCCTACTCTAAGACTCGCATCAAGGCGGATTGGCGAAAAGAGTGTTACAATGTGTAAAATACGCAATTTACACAAAATTGGAGACTAGTAATGGAATATATTCAAACAGTCCCTCGTACCGACCTGGCTCGCAAGACTCGCAGGGTACTCAATGCAGTACAGCGCGGGCAAACGGCTATTATAGAAAGCCACGGCCAGCCCGAAGCTGCCCTTATTGATATCGTAGATTACCGCATCTTGAGGGCTGCAACGCGTTACTACAACAATCCCCCCGCTATTGACCCTGAAGCTAGACTGCCAGACGAAGCCGTTGATGCGTTAGAAGATACTCAGGAGCGTTTCAATTTGGTGATGGCCTACTACCTGGCACAATCTATCAGCTTGGGACGGGTGGCCGAGTTGTTAGAAATTCCCTGGGTAAGCTTGCGCATGTGTTTGTCGCGCCTGGATGTGCCCGTGTTCGTTGGCCCAGAGACGATGGAAGAAATCCAAGCTGAAGTTGATGCTATCGTAGGCTGGAAGACAAGAGAGGGATAATGTCTCATCATTCCAACAAGCTGTCTGCACCTGTTATGCTCAAAGATGGTGGGCTTGTACTCTTAGATAATACGGTGCTGACAAATTTTGCGCAAGTCGAACAAATGGATTTGATTCGATATTTGTGGGGGACACCTGGCACAACCATCGAGGTCAAGCAAGAGTACCAACACGGTGTTAGTGTGGGGAAAGTTCCATCGAATGCACTGGACGATCTAAACGTCATCACCCTGACAGAACAAGAGACGGCTGATGCTTCGGGGCGGTTCTCGAATCTGGGCGCTGGGGAGCGCACATGTCTTGCGGTTGCCTTACATCGCCGGGGCTTGTTGGTTACAGATGATCGCCCGGCTCGTAGAATAGCCGCCCGGCTTGGTGTTCGAGTTACAGGGACGATTGGAATCTTAGTTCTCTGTGTTGTGCAAGATTTGCTCACCTTGCCTGAGGCCAATGCTTTATTGCAAGCCATGATCACACTTGGCTACTACTCCCCAGCCACCCAATTAGAGCCTTTTTTGCCAGAGTAGGCAGCGCCAATCAGAGTTGTCATCCCACAAGAAGTTGCTCGAATGCCTGAATACACACCGCAAATGTGTGTGGAGCAGTTGATTACTCGTTTCACCAGTTTGTCATTATTTCCCACCCGAAAGGCGAGTATATCTTGCTGTGGGGCAATCGCATCTTATGTCTACTTAGGTTTTGCACGAACGGAAAACTGTCATTCCCCAAAGGGGACGATGTGCGAGGAACGCTCTTCCCTGGCACCACCCGCCAGGACAGGTGTGTGACGAAGCAATCTCCCCCAAGGTGAGCAGGAGATTGCTTCGCATCCCTATGCCGGCACTGCGCACCTGTCCTGGCGGAAGGTGCCAGGGAAAAACGCTCGCACATCGTCCCCTTTGGGGAATGACACGGCTGTTGCAAGTTTCTGGTTGGCGTTTTTCGTTTCCTGCAAAAGCTAAGTGCCTGGGCAACCGCAAAAAGACTTTGATCTGGCTGAAAAGTTGGGTTTTGGGATGCCATACAAGCGCTTTGGCGTAAAATTGGCACTCTGTGAAGGTAATTCGTGCCTTTTTCCAGAACGGATGTCCACGATGCGATTGCCCCAAGTCTACCACTCCCTGCCATTGCTCTCTCTATTAAAGGCGGTTACAATCAAAAAAGTGTTTTCAATACTATTACGGGTTCGTAGTGGAAAACGCTTGTTTACCAAAGCCTGCAAACGGACACTCTCGTGTCCGACTACAAACCCCCTGGCTTCTGCGTTACAATGCCTCCCACTAAAAAACATGTCGACTACAACCGGATTGCCCCAACTTATGACCGCAGGTACGCGGCCAATCGTCTTGACGGTGTAGAACGCGCCTTGCTGGATCTGATTCAGGAGTGCGGCGCCCAACGGGTGCTGGAAGTTGGCTGCGGCACCGGACGCTGGCTGACCGGTATCGAATCTGCTGCGCGAGACGTATACGGACTGGACCTCTCTACAGGTATGCTCAGGCAGGCTCGCAGCCAATCCGCTCGATCATATTTGACTTGCGGGCGCGGGGGCAGGCTGCCGTTTCGAAACCAATCCTTCGCCCTGGTATTCTGCGTCAACGCGCTGCATCATTTCGATCAGCCCCAAAGTTTCATCTCCGAGGCGCGGCGTTTGCTCAGGCCCGGAGGAACGCTGGCAATACTCGGACAAGTGCCCCAAGACAGGCGGAATCGCTGGTTCGTCTACGATTATTTCGACGGCACCTTCGAGACTGACCTCAGCCGCTTTCAAACCTGGGGAACCGTCACGGACTGGATGATACTGGCCGGCTTCGAGCAAATTCAGTGGCAGCCTGTTCAAAGGATCAGCAATCACAAATACGGGCGCGAGGTGCTGAACGATCCCTTCCTGCAGAAAGACGCCGTTTCCCAATTAGCCCTGCTCTCCGATCAAGCCTACGCCGAAGGAATGCAGCGCATTGAAGCCGATCTATCTGATGCCGAGGCGCGGGGGGAAACACTTGTGTTCGCGGCGGAGTTTAGATTGGATATATTGATTGGCAATAAGTGAAACGTGGTACTTGGCGGATTACGAATCCGCCTGGAGCCTGTTAGAAGCGTGATGAGTGAAACGTATTTTTTTTCACGTTTCACGCTTCACGTTTTCACGTTTTCACGCCTCACGTTGAAAAGGACTATAAAACCATGCCCCAAAAAGCTTTCCAAGATTACTATCCAGATCACTGGAGTCATTGCTACGGTTGCGGGCGTTTGAATGAACACGGCCTGCAAATCAAAAGTTATTGGGATGGCGATGAGACCGTGTGTACATTCCAACCCCGTCCCTCTCACACTGCTGTTCCGGGTTATGTTTACGGCGGGTTGATCGCTTCGCTGATCGACTGCCACGGGACAGGTTCAGCCGCTGCGGCGATCTACCGTGCGGAGGGGCGCCCTATGGATTCGGAGCCTGCCGTGCGCTGTGTTACCGCCTCGCTGCATGTCGACTATCTGCACCCCACCCCGCTTGGAGACTCTTTAGATTTACGCGGCCAGATCACAGAAGTCAAAGGGCGCAAGGTGGTGGTCGATATCACCCTATCGGCGCAGGGAGAAGTGACTGCCCGCGGGAGAGTAGTCGCCGTCCAGATTCCGGAGCATCTATTCCCCGCGCCGGAGGCCCCGTGACTTTAGATATTTCCCGCATCCAGGCCCTGTGTTTCGATGTCGACGGAACTCTGAGCGACACTGACGATCAATTTGTCCAAAAATTGGTCCGTATGCTAAAACCTGTCAGCTTTCTCTTCGCGGGGAAAGACCCGCGTCCCTTTGCCCGCTGCTTTGTGATGGCAACCGAAACACCCGGCAATTATCTCTTTGGCATCCCCGACCGCCTGGGGATCGATGACGAAATAGCTGCCGTGGGTGACTTTATCTACCGTTTGGGGTTGGGTAAAAACCCTGCACCGTTCCTGCTCATCTCCGGGGTCAAAGAAGCCCTCACCCGGTTGCAACCTCGCTACCCGATGGCAGTGGTCAGCGCCCGCGGCGGACGCAGCACCGGAATCTTCTTGGATCAATTCGAGTTGCGGCCATTCTTTCAGTGTGTTGCCACTGCGCAGACCTGCGAACGCACCAAGCCTCACCCCGACCCCATTGTGTGGGCCGCCGGGCAAATGGGGGTTTCACCCCCCGCATGTTTGATGATCGGCGACACGATAGTCGATATCCTGGCAGCCACAGCCGCCGGAGCGCAATCTGTGGGCGTGTTGTGCGGTTTTGGCGAAGAAGATGAACTTCGAGAAGCCAGTGCTGACTTGATACTAAGAAGCACAATACAACTTCCCGATAAACTCCTAGGTGCATAGGGCATTGCATCCTGCGCACTAACCGTGCGCTACTACTAACCAATATTACAGTAGCCAGACAGGGCTATTGTGTGAACAACCTGATTTGAATATAATGAAATGAGTCCACTGAAAAAACTGCTGGATAAAAAGCCGGGGTGGTGCATATGGGGGCGTGCGGAGCACGTCCCCATACGCACCACCCCAATCACTCTTTATTGAGTTTCTTCAGGAAAGCCATCAAACCGTGACAAAACACAAAGTACGTTGGATGATTGTGAGCATAATTCTGCTGACCCTGGCGGGGTTGGGGGGAGAACGCGCGTTCGCCCAAACGGCAGAGGGAAGTCGTTATTTCCCGGAAACAGGCCACTGGGTTTCCAACGAATTCTTAGTACACTACCAAAGCGTCTCGAACCCTGAAAAGCTGTTCGGGTTTCCCATTACCGATGCCTTTTGGGACGAGGCCACAGAAACGGCGATTCAGTATTTCGAAAAGGTGCGCTTCGAACTTCACCCCGGGTCGCCGCCTGATCTCAGAGTTCAACTCACACCCTTGGGAGCATACCTATACTCAACCGGTCAGACTTTGCCGGTTCCGCCAAACTCACCTGCCTGCCAGGTTTTCCCAGAAATTGGTTTTCAGGTGTGCTACGCCTTCCTGGATTTCTTCGATGCCAACGGTAGCATAACACAATTCGGTTACCCAATTTCGAATTTCGAGGTTCACGAGGGCTGGATTGTCCAATATTTCCAGCGCGCCCGCTTCGAATGGCATCCCGAACTCGCCGCCGGGCAGCGGGTTACGCTCACAAATCTTGGCAGCCGCTACTTCCAAACCCATCACGAAGACTCCACATTATTGCGTCCTAACAGGAACAATATTCCACAACAGCCTATTCTGGATTTACAAGTTCATGCTTTTGCAGGCACATCTATCATGTCCCCCAGAGGGATACAAACGCTGTATGTCATCGTCCAAGACCAAAATCTTGAGCCAGTGCAAAATGCAATTGTGAACTTCGAAGTAAAATTCCCTGACGGGGAAAGCACATCTGTTCAAATGGAGGTTACCAACCAACGCGGAGTTAGCATACAAAAGTTCCCAATCAATATTCAATCTCAAGGCATTGCAGAGATCATTGTGACTGCGGCTTACAGGACACTGCAAACGCAGACAAAAACTTCTTTCCAAATATGGTGGTGAAGTACCCTCTAGAAAGGAATGGTTTGGGGGAATTGCTCAAAATGTTAGGGGTGGATTGCATCCCAAAGGATGCGTACCCACCAACAAAACCGAATTGTAAATGGTAAATGGTGAATTATAAATGGTAAATGATTGCGGAGCTGTATGAACCTCATTTTACAATTTAAAATTTACCATTCACCATACACCATTTAAAATTG
>JBDRGC010000418.1:0-7677 GCA_043818215.1 Chloroflexota bacterium
ATTCCCCCCCCCTCCCCAGCTCCCCTCCACTCCGGTCTCGCCGCCGCCCTCGGCATGGCGATCCTCGGCACTCTGGGAATCCTGCGGATGATGTTCCAGGGCTTTCAGATGAACGCGGCTCCCGGCGGCAACGTGGAGTCGGCTGGAATATTATCCAAATTGGTCTGGTCGGTGACGGGGATCTTCAAGACTTTGGCGGGGATGCCGCTGCCAATTCGGATGGACGAGTGGTATTGGAATCCCAGCCGGGTGATTGGAAGTGAGCACGGCAGTCCGATTACCGAGTTCCCCTTCTTTACTTTCCTGTATGCAGACCTGCATGCCCACTTGATCGCCTTGCCGGTGGCTCTGCTGGCCGTGGCGTGGGTTGTGTCTGTCGTGCGGGGGCGTGCCTGGGAGCGCGAGACTGGCGGGCGTTCGCCTTTGCAAATCGTGTCGGGATTATTGTTGGGCGGGCTGGCGATTGGTGCTCTGTATCCAATCAACCTGTCCGATATTTACACCTATCTGCCTTTGGGGGCCGCGGCGATTGGATATGCCATCTGGCGATACGTGGACGTGAAGAGTCTTCTTTCCTCGCGGCTCGGTTTGTCCGACTCTGTCAAACGTTGGCTGCTCATTGGGTGCGGAGTGGTTGCCCTGGCGGCCTTGTCTCGATTACTGTATCAACCATACACCCATTGGTACGGTCAGGGATACGGCAAGATTCAAATCTGGACTGGAACCCACACGCCGATTTTAGATTATCTGACTCATTGGGGAGTATTCCTGTTTGTGATCGTTTCGTGGCTGCTCTACGAGACGGTTGATTGGATGGCCGGCACCCCGGTTTCAGCGCTGCGCAGACTGGAACCCTATCGGGGCCTGATTTGGAGCATGGTTTCCGTTTTGATGCTTGTGGCCGCGGTCTTGGGAATCAACCTGCACCCTGACGGCCTGCCCCCGGACGCGTTTCCCATCGGATTGGGCATCCATATTGCCTGGTTGGTATTGCCATTGGCGGCCTGGGCTGGCCTGCTGCTTCTCCGCCCCGGGATGCCGGATTCCAAACGCATTGTGCTTTTCCTGATCGGAACAGGGCTGGTACTCACCCTGATGGTAGAAATCGTTGTTGTGAGCGGTGACATTGGGCGCATGAACACGGTCTTCAAGTTCTATTTGCATACCTGGACGTTGTTCGCGGTCAGTGCCGGGGCTGCGTTGGGGTGGCTGTTTGCGGCCTTGCCGCACTGGACGATCCGCTGGCGCACGCTCTGGCAAATTGCGCTTGGATTTTTGGTGGCATCGGCTGCCTTGTATCCCTTGATGGGGAGTGCTGCCAAAATCAAAGACCGCATGGAAGAAAGCGCACCTCACACTCTGGACGGTATGACTTATATGCAATACTCCACCTACAACGACGAAGGCACAGCCATGGATCTGAGCCAGGATTACAACGCCATCCATTGGCTGCAAGATAATATCAACGGCTCTCCCGTGATTGTCGAAGCCAACCAGGTCGAGTATCATTGGGGCACGCGTTATACTGTCTACACAGGTTTGCCCGGCGTGGTGGGCTGGAACTGGCACCAGCGTCAGCAGCGTACTGCCACCCCTGGCGATTGGGTGTTCGAGCGGGTCGATGCTGTCCACGAGTTCTATCAAACCGAAGATTTGCAGACGGCTCAAGATTTCCTGCGCCGGTACGATGTTACTTATATAATCTTGGGACAACTGGAACGCGCCAAATACGCCGGCCCGGGTTTGGATAAATTCCCCGCCCAGGAAGGTGTTTTGTGGGATGAAGTTTTCCGGGATGGCGATACGGTGATTTATGAGGTGATCCAGTAAAGTTTGACCGCTTCGTGAGAAAAGTAACTATAAGTTGTCATTGCGAAGCAGCTCTACCGCTGAAGCAATCTCATCCTTGGCGAGAAGGAGATTGCTTCGGCGGTGAAGCTGCCTCGCAATGACATAAAAAACTCAATTTTGAGAAATAACTTTTTTGCAATCTCCTAACATGGTGTTCTGTGGTGTATAATAATGATGTAGATTGGAAACACAACTCGGTCAGATGTAAGGAGGCTTTATGCAGAGGACACAGATATTACTCCAACCTGAACAGCACCAGATATTGACTCGAATTTCTCGCCGTGAAAAGCGCAGTTTTTCATCCCTCGTGCGGGAGATGCTCCAGCGGCAGATCGAAGAACGCAGAAAGCAGAATTTGAAGGCTGCTGCCGAAGCGTTGTTTGCAGATTATGAAAGCGACCCGGAATTGATTGCATTCACAGCCCTGGATGGTGAGGCCTTTCATGCACAAGGGTGATATATGGCTCATCAATTTGGATCCGAGTATTGGCTCGGAAATCCGAAAGACGCGTCCAGCGGTGATTGTGAATGACAATGCCATCGGAATTTTGCCATTGCGGGTGATTGTCCCTCTTATGGCTTGGAAGGATCGCTATACCGTTGCGTCCTGGATGGTGCGAATTGATCCAGACATAGCGAACGATTTAAGTAAACCATCAACCGCTGATGCATTTCAAATTCGATCCGTATCTTGCGATAGGTTTGTCAAGAAGATCGGGCAGGTTTCTGAAGTCCTGCTGGAAGAGATCCTGACTGCCATTCGTGTTGTGATTGGCGCTTGATAAGTGAGAAAGTATGTAACCGAGATTTCAAAATCTCGCCCGCAGGGTGCGCAAAGGGACAGTCGCCGTAATTCCATAAGAAAAAACATGTCAAACGCTAACCCACTTTTCCGCCAGGAATATATCCGCAAGAATATCAGCATCCGTCATGCTCAGTTAGCTGAATTCTGCCGACGTAATCACATTCGCAAACTTTCATTGTTTGGTTCTGTGCTGCGCGATGATTTTTGCCCCGATAGTGATGTGGATATGTTGGTAGAATTCGAGCCGGGATGTGTGCCTGGTTTTGGATTCATCCGAATCGAAAGGGAACTTACAACGCTGCTAAACCGAGATGTTGATTTAAACACACCTCGGAGTATTAGTAAGTATTTTCGAGACGAAGTACTTGACGAAGCGGAGGCTGTTTATGTCAAAGCATGAAGCGCGAGTACGCCTGCAACACATGCTTGACGCTGCTCGCGAGGCGATAGGTTTTAGCGAAGGGAAGCATCGGTCTGACCTCGACAACGATAGAATGTTGAGCCTCTCATTGGTTAAGCTCATTGAGATTATTGGTGAAGCTGCCAGATATGTTCCATCGGAATCACGACAAGTATATAGTGACATCCCGTGGGCTGATGTTGTTGGTATGAGACATCATCTAGTTCATGGCTACGATCTGATCGATCTGGATATTGTTTGGCAAGTAGTTACCCATGACCTGCCTCCGCTGGTCGCTGCATTGGAAAAATTGTTATTGGCGGGGAAATAGACGATGCTCTCTTTCTTCCTTTGGTATCTCATCATCTCCGCCCTCGGCTTGATGACATTCCCGCTGGCATACCGTTTGCTGCCGGTTTTGCCTGACCGGGGTTACGCGTTTACTGCGATTGTCCCCTTTGGCGAAGGCTCTGGCGGTTGCAAACCGCAACAACGAAATTCACCAAGTCCACACTTCGACAGGCTCAGTACAGGCCTTCGTGGACTGGTTCAGCCGACCAGTAGCCAGCCTGCGCAGGCAGGCTTCGCGCTCCTGTTGGTGTGACTTTCGCGAAGCATCCCTACAAGGGAACAGTCGCCGTCGTCAGAACCGAGAAGGAACACTAAACATGTCCATACTCAAAAATGAGCAAATCCAAACGATAAAGCAGTTCATCTTTCGAAATGGCCGGTTGCTTGAACGGCACTTGTTTGAGCACTTCTTCGGAAAGGGCACCAAACAAGCCTGTGTGCGAGCGCTGTTGGCGTATCAAAACGGTGATGGGGGATTTGGCAATGGTATCGAACCTGATTTATTGTGCCCGGACAGTACAGCTATCGGCGCGGAAATCGCTATGTGTGTTGTGGAACTCCTCGATTACTATGAACCGGAAGTGATTGATCCGCTGCTGAATTGGATCGTAATGCACCAGAATGAAGCTGGTTTTATTCCGCATCCTCCCGCGAGCATATTCGATTATCCGCACCAACCCTGGTGGGAAAATCCTGATGCGGAGAGGGTGTTGACGCTGGCGGGATTACTGAGAAAGTGGGGGGTGGAGCACGATGAATTTTTTCGAAAGGTGCGGGGCTATTACGAGCAGGCAGAGATGCCCGGTGCAGACAATTATTACGGCTACCCATATTTCGTTTACCTGAAATATTGTAGTCAGGATGCGGAAGATCAAGCCAAACTAGCCGCTATGATTGAGAATCTCCCCGTTTTACTCGAAAAACACTCAGATCATTTCCCACTGTTTTCTCGTGCCTGGTTCCATGCTGCCGAGTGTGTAGCGCCGGAGATTGTAGTAGAGGAGGCGCACAAGTTTGCTGCGGCTATACAAGAAGATGGTGGTGTATCCACGGCCTACCCGGACCTTCCGTGGTGGCGGCCGCTGTGGACACTGGAGGGTTTGATTCTGTTAAGGCGATACTCTTTGCTTTAGGTGGCCGCCTTAACCTGGTTGGGCCGCTCAGAAGAGTCAATTAGGGAGATCATATGTCAGTCGAAAAGTTATTTATCATAGGCTTTGGTCTTTTTATAGTCAGTCAAATAATTCTCCAACTATATCTCAGCTATAAAATAAGAAAAATCTCTCAGCAATCAGGACAAAAATTATCTGAAGCTGCTAAAACTCGAATGAGTCCCAAAGCAACATTTCGACAGGGCTTGTTCCATATGATGTTTTATATCTACAGCATCATTTGGTCTCTATACAACATTAGTGTGGGTAAATTTTCGATAATTCTTGGTGTTGCAATCATTATTGGATGTATTTTATTTATCCAGAAACCGGTCAAATTAGTCAGGGATAATCGCCCTGTGCAAGCTGAATATTCTGTGACTTTACCTAATATCTCTAGATTAACGAATGAAATAAATCCGGAGTTGATTATAGAAATCTTAGATGATAAAAGTGTCAAAAATATTATTAAGAAAGATTTAGAAAAAACTAGTCAAGTTGGTTACAAAGAGCAATGGCGTTTAGGTTTGTTAACCCCTGACTTAGATATGTATGATTTATCATACAATCTTCTTTCTCAAAAAGAACGAATGAAAAAATCTTCTGATCCAGTCACGATGAAAAATTTAGTTGATCAGATACCAATAAAAAGAGCAGCGATATTGAACGCCACAACCTATTTTAACTATTCAGACAAACCGAATAATGATTCTCAAAGGCAAAGTGAAACCTGCGATCCAGAAATATCCAGGAATGAGCTATCCATTGGCTGGAGAAACAAAAGAGAGTGGATATAAAGATATTCGTAATCTAGAAATAGATACCGATTCGCCATTTGCGAGAACTAGAAATCGCCCATTATCTGAATTTTTGCAGGAAGATGGTTTTCCGCTCAAGGAACATTATTTGGATGGGGATCCATTAACAACAGAAAGGGGGGGGACACTCATATTCGACAAACAAGAGATTAAAATAATTTATCCAGACTATTTTGTACAGAGAAGGCTTATTGATAACGAAGGTAATCTGGTTTACTTAGGCCATGATGAAAATTTTTGTTATAGTTCAACATGGGATGGCGTATCAGTAATACCATCTGTATCAAAAAAACTATACAAATGTGTTGAATACAAGGAATATATTCCAATTGTGAGATTTCGATCTTTTCCTTTCGCATCAGATTTCATGCTTCCTATTTTAGATACTCCAATGAGTGATAGTGGTTGGGCTGATTTATTTATTGACACTCGTGGAAAAGCAAAACTGTATGTAGCAAGAGAAAAAACATTGGATGAGTGGCATGAGTTGATGGAGAGATTGCGCCAGCTTTTCTTTGGGGAATTGACAAAAAAAGGTTATCATTTGCTTGGTCTGACCAAGGATCAAATGCATATGCACGAGTATTTCTCAAAAAAACAAAAGATTTTAGAAGATTTCTTTATCATTCAAGACTGGTCGATAGTATAGCGGCCCAACCCAAGTTGCTCGTGTCGAGATAAATCCGAGACCTCGGGAATAGAGAAAGGAGAAGAACCCCTCTAAGAAATTGGTCAATATTACCCAGTGGGTGAAAATCCCACCCGGCCAAAGCCTAGCCAGCAGGCCGGTAGCGAAATCCACGTGCAAACCTGGTAACAGGAGTATGGAGCTGGATGGAGCAAGGATACAGGCCGCGTCACTGAGCCCCGAAATGGGTATGCTGGTGGACGAAAGATAACCATGCTGAGAAGTGAGTATGGGAAAGCCGACAGTTTGCAATTGCTGGAAGGCAGCAGTCCTGTGAGCGAAAAAGAAAGGGCGAGCACACAGGGCACCACCGGGGTCTACGAGCGGGGCATGTATCTACAGGGGTAATTCGGGAACTCGAGAGAGCCAGTTGTTTCCTTTCCTCAAGCGGTCAGAAGATAAGGGGTACTGGCGATAAACAAGAGCCCCGGCGCAGGCAGGTAGCTTCGAACCGAGACTGCGAGCCAGAAATGGAACACAAAGGAAAAGAAGAAAGGAAAGGTATTGGGAAGCGAAAGCGAAAAGCGAAGCGACCCAAGAAGGGCGACTGGCAGTCGCAGCAGAGCATAGTACCGATGGACAGGGAGTAAACTGTCCGGTATGGTGGGGAAGTGAGACCCAAGCGACCCACCGTAGGGAAGGCGAAGCCGGGTATGACGTTTCAACAGGGAGAACTACGGCAGGTACTAGAGACCGCAAACCGTATTACCAAACTCTGAAGAAGTGCTTTGGGTAGCATAGTCATACGCCAGTGGTGTGGAAGCCACTGTATAGCCGTTGGCGAGCGGAAGTCCGTAAGCCTCTGGCTACCGAAGAACCGGATGAGCGAATTGTTCACGTCCGGATCTGTGGGGGGGGCGGCAGGTAACTGCTGCCCCTACCCGGCAAGTGACTCGGCTCCGCCTCAGGGTGAGCGGCGTAATTTTTAGCAATTCGGGCAGAGCCAAGCAAGTTGTTGAGTTCAAAACGCCGAGCACTTGAACAAATCTTTGGGCCGCTGACCGGAGCTATGCCCCAATGGTGAGCGGAGCAATATCTGACAATCCCGCCTGGTGCAAAGTGTCATCAGAGTCACAACCGCCTCAGCAGCAAAATAAATCGTTCAGCGGGTGATGAAAACCAAAGATAACAACACGTTGTGATGTAGGCGTTGTCAACGCCGCATACTCGGTGTATAGTATATTTGTCAAAAAAGTTTGTATCAGCCCAGCAATTCTCGTTATCGAATTATTTTTAAGATGATACGAAAAATCTGTGTTAATCCTGCATCCGTGTCCTATTATTCTTTCTCCGACAAGCGGTTAGAGCATTTTTCCCGACAGTTTTTATGCAACGCGAATTAGCAGATGGGTGGGCACAACAGTTATGCGTTAATTTCTCAACCAAATGCCAATCTGCGCCAATTCCGCAATATTATTGCGGATTTGGCGCAGTTGTGATATGATGCTTTTATGATACCTCGCGCAATTACACCCAAAGTTTTAGAATTATCGCATAAATTCCCTGTCATTGCGATTACAGGGCCCAGGCAATCGGGAAAGACGACTTTGATTAGAAATATCTTTCCTGATTATCGTTATTTTAATTTAGAAAATCCAATTGAGCGCAATTTT
>JBDRGC010000419.1:0-17976 GCA_043818215.1 Chloroflexota bacterium
AGTTTTGTCAGTCAATCAGCCCACCATATCACGTTTTACGTTTCACGCTTCACGTAATTTAGGATGATTATTTGTCTGGAGATTCCATAAATACATCATGTCCCTCTCCATCGGAATTGTCGGGCTGCCCAATGTGGGCAAAAGCACGGTCTTCAACGCCCTGACCGGAGCGCAGAACGCAGAAGCAGCCAATTACCCCTTCTGCACCATCAAACCTAACCGGGCCATTGTGACCCTGCGCGACAAGCGCGTCGACACACTGCGCGCCCTGGTCGATGTTCCCAACGCCATCTACACCACTATCGAGTTCGTCGATATAGCCGGGCTGGTCAAAGGCGCCAGTCAGGGCGAGGGCTTGGGCAACCAATTCCTGGGCAATATCCGGGATGTGGACGCCATAATCCACGTGGTGCGCTGCTTCGATGATCCCAACGTGGTGCATGTCAGCGGGGAGATCAACCCCCAAGAAGATATCGAAATCATCAATGTCGAGCTGGCTCTAGCCGATATGTCCCAATTGGAGCGCAAAATCAGCAAGTTGGTCAGCGATGTCAAAGGGGATAAAAAACTGATTCCCACCCTCGAACTGGCTCGATCCCTGCGTGACCATCTCGCCACCGGGCAACCAGCCCTGACGCACCCGGAGCGTGGTTGCGCTGTGTTTAGTGATCTCCTCCGTGAGATGCGCTTCCTGACCGGCAAGCCCATCATCTACGCCGCCAACGTGGACGAGACAGGCCTGGCCGAGGAAACGCCCGAAGTCCGAGTCGTGCGCGAGTATGCCACAGAGCAAGGGGCCGAGGCGATGGTGCTATGCGCCAAACTCGAAGAAGAAATGCTCGATATGACCCCTGAGGAACAGCAGGAATTCATGGAATTGACCGGAGCTGAGGAAACTGGGCTAGATCAGGTCGTCCGCAAGGGATTCAACGTCCTGAACTTGATCAGCTTCTTCACTAAAAACGATAACGAAGTCCGGGCCTGGAATATTCCCCAGGGCACCACGGCCCCTAAAGCGGCTGGCGTGATCCACACCGATTTCGAGCGCGGCTTTATCCGCGCCGAGGTAGTGCCCTTCGACACCTTCGTCAAATACGGCAGTGACGCGGCAATCAAGGCCGCCGGGCTGATGAAGTTGGAGGGCAAAGAGTACGTAGTTCAAGATGGGGATGTGATTTACTTCCGGTTTAATGTGTAGTACAGTTGGGCGGAAGTCCTTTGGCAGTTTTTCAGCACAAAGGCACAAAGCCACAAAGAGATTCTTTGTGGCTTTGTGCCTTTGTGCTGTTATTCAACTGCACAAGAATTTCCGCCGTTGGGAATGGAACGAATTTCCCGTGCCAGATTGGTTGATTTCCCAATTCGTTGTAGTGTTCTGGCAGCCACGAAAGAGCGATCAGTGAAATCAGCTTTCCCAGGGGATCATTGACCACTATTTCCAATATAGATTAATGCGATGAGAAAACAACCATACCTAAATCTATCTGTCTTTCTAATGAGCAGAATCTTATTACTGTTCGCCAAGTCTGGTAAAATTGAAAGTAGCACAGACTGAATGGAGGCACCCTATGAATGCGTTGCAAGAACAAGTCAAATTGGAGATACACTTTCCACAAGACATTTTCGTAGCGATGGAGATGGCTGGATTGAAGAGCGAAAACCTTAAAGCCGAGATGAAGAGAACCACAGCGATAGACCTTTTCAAACGAGGACTGCTTTCCCTTGGAAAAGCGGCTGAACTGGCCGCGGTTCCCCTGGCAGATTTCATGATTATGTTACAGGAACAGGGTATACCTATCGCAGAATACACCTTCGAAGATTATGGCAAAGAATACGCCTAGCCGAACCATAATCCCACCAGTCAGCGGGGCTAAGCTAGGCTGCCTGAAACCATTCAGCAAAAGTAACTACTCAGCCATCGTAGGAATAGAACGCGGATTTACCCTGAAGGGCACTATGTTGCGGATTGAGCGGATTTACGCGGATTAAAAACAAAAAATCCGCAAAATCCGTGTTTTATTTTTGTGCATATGGCTATAGTCTGAGTAGTTACCAGTAAAAAAATCCTCCCGCAGGTTCTATCCCTGCGGGAGGATTTTTCATTTTACTTCGTGGAGTGGGCGGATTCTATCCGGCTGCGAAACTACGTTTCATCGAAATCAGCAGCGCGGCATTGTGGACGGCTTGCAAACGGTCGAGAATTTCCTGTTGTTTAGCCTTGTCTTCGCCTTCGAGCCGCTCCATACTGGCCTGAACTTGAGTCACCACCCCTGATAACATTTGTAGCAACTCAGGAGTGACTTCATCTGCCCGACCATCCAGTGCCTGCTGCAAAGCTGTTTCGTCATCAGCAATTTCTAGCAATTCCTCGATCAAATCAAATTCGGGGGGCGGCGCCGATGCTTCTTCGATCACCGAAATTATCCGCTGTATTTTGGCCGAGCGTTCCAAATCGCTGGTTTCACGGGCGGCCTCTAAATCTTCGTCCGCAGCCTGGACAAAAAATTCGTCAATAGCGCCTAGATTCTGCCGCACAACCACCTCGATATCATCGACTTGCAAGATCGCCTCCAGGTTTTTGTGAGCTAATTCGAGGCGCGCTTTCATCTCCTGATCCACGGCTTGAGTATACCCCAACAGCTTTTCACGAATTTCGATCAAGCGCGCCCGGTCCTGAGCACGTGTACGGTCAATACGCTCAGTGAGCATCTGGAAGAAAGCATAATCCATGCCAGGCCGTGTCAGGCGGGTAAGTGCTCGCAAGCGCGTATCAGTGGGAGCTTCGATGACCAATTCCAGCAGCTTCTCGCGGGTAAGCTCTTCCTTCAACTCCTGAAGCGATTGTACCGCCGCTTCGATCTCTTGAGCTTCTTCGCGCAATTCACGGCCAACACTACTGTTTTCCAAAAGCGCTGTCTGCAAGCCGCCCAATTGACGCGCTGCTTTCTCGTCGCGCTCCATCATAGCAGATTCCATAAAGCGGGAAAATAAGGTGAAGAAATCACCATCGATCATCTCATCTTCTTGTTTTATGATTTCGGGGAGCGAATCATCAGAAGCCGCGAGCAGCCGTTGGAGCAGGTTCATGCGTTGCTCCTGGGCCTGGATCATCTCTTTAGTAATGCCATCCGCTTCCAGAATGCGCTCGATCAATCCCTGCATGGTGAGCATGGTCTGAGGATTCAGTAAATATCCTTTGCGCTGCTCCTGAGGCAGAGAATTCATCACGCGTATGAGCATAGGGCCAATGATCCGTTCCTGCTTCTCGCGCGGCAACATCATCTCCGGGGGAAAGAACGTCAGCAGAAGTTCTTTCGCGGGGTCATGATATACAATCGGGACAGACAGATTCCCCTGGTATCCACAATGGGGACACTGGGCAATATTGAAGGCTCCGGTCAACAGCATCTGCCTGGCTTGAGGGTTGGCACCCACATCAAAAAGCTGCTGCACATCCGCCACAATTGGCTGGCGGCAATTTGGACAATTGATTTGTGTTCGTGGCATAAATAATCTCCGTGTTGTGAGGGTTGGGTTTCAGTGTTCAGTGTTCAGTATTCAGTTTTCAGTGTTCAGTTTTCAGTATTCAGTTTTCAGTGTTCAGTTTTCAGTATTCAGTTTTCAGTGTTCAGTCGGCGGTCATCGGTCGGCGGTCAGCGGTCGGCGGTCAGCGGTCGGCGGGCAGCGGTCGGCGGTCATCGAGGGAGGGAGAAGCAGATGCGCGCTCCATCACCGGGTCGGGGGTCTACCCAGATGCGGCCGTAGTGAGCTTCCACTATGGCGCGCGTCAGGTACAGCCCCAGGCCAGCCCCCTTGGTTGTACGGCTGGCGTCACCCGAGCGGTAAAAGCGGTCGAACACGTGAGGCATGTCACCGGGTGCAATGCCTGGACCGTGGTCCTGCACGCAGATGATGACCTGCTCCGGGCGCACCTGACCGCTGATGCGAATTTCGCCTCCCGCGGGGGAATACTTAATAGCATTGGACAACAGGTTAGAGAGCACCTGTCCCAAACGTTCTTCGTCGGCCTCTACGGCCGGGAACTCCGGTGGAAAATCGACAGCGATGGTGTGATTCGATGTCTGCGTACGGAATCGCTCTGCCAAACGCTCGACGAACGGCTCGAAAGCCATATCCGAAAGATCGAGACTCAGCGCCCCAGCCTGCAAACGCGAGGCATCTAACAAGTTCTCGATTAACTCCGTAAGCCTATCAGCCTCCTCTTCGATAACTTCCAGGCTGTCCTGGACAATTTCACTATCCCAGGAAACATCATCCCGCCGTAGAGTGCCTACATATCCTTTTATCAAAGCCACCGGGGTTTTTAGCTCGTGGCTGATGACAGAGATAAATGTACTCTTGAGTTCTTCTGCCTCTCGGAAATGCGTGATATCGCGTACCGAGGCGATGATACTAAGCAGATTCCCCTCAGGGGATAGAAATGGGGCGTAAGTGATTCCCACAGCTACAGGCATGCCGACCGGTCGTTCCAGGTCGCCCTCGACATACAGCGTTGCGTATGCTGTCAAGGGCCAGCCGCCTGCTTCTGCTTCATCCAACGTGATGCCTTGTTCTCGCCGCGCCCATCGGATAATATCCTCGTGAGAACGCCCTTGAACCATCTCCGCTCTCTGGCCCCATAAGCGCACAAAAGCTTGATTGCAGCGCTCGATAGTGTGATCTGGCATCATGATGAGGATACCATCAGCGGTGGAATCCAGCAAAGCAGCCAGACGCTGTTTTTCGCGGTTCACTTGAGCGTATAACTGAGCATTTTGCACTGCGACGGCAGCCTGGTCGGCAAAACTCTGCAACAAGGAGCGATCATTGGATGAGAACACACCCCGATACGTTCGGAAGATGAAGATCAAGCCGATCACCCGTTTATGGGCAATCAACGGCAAAGCCACACCCGTGAGCAGGCTCATGCTGGCTGCTCGGGTTACGCTCTGAAGCAGGCGATTGATTACCGGTATCTCGAATCTGGCTGGATCATCATAGTCGGGAACCTCTGCGAGCATAGGGTCGATATGTTGCAAGAAGGCGGTGGAGATGCCATAAGAGGCCGCCAATTTCCAACCGCCCTGCTCGCCGCGCAAAGAGATCAGCCCTGCCTGACCTGCCAGCATCTCAGTTGCATCACGCAAAATGCGCGCCAGTAGCTTATCCAGATTGAGTTCCTGGGTGATGGCGCGAGCTATTTTGAGCAGATAATCGCGTTGGCGGATGCGGAAGTCGGGGAGCATGGGGAAGTTCTCAGTTTTCAGTGTTCAGTGTTCAGTATTCAGTCGTCGGTCATCGGTCAGCGGTCGGCGGTCATCGGTCGCCGGTCATCGGTTGGCGGTCATCGGTCATTGGTCGGCGGTCATCGGTCATTGGTCGGCGGTCAGCGGTCGGCGGTCGGCGGTCGGCGGTCATCGGTCGGCGGTTACCGGTCATCGGTCATCGGCCATCGGTCATCGGCCGGCGGTCATCGGTCATCGGCCATCGGTCATCGGTCATCGGCCATCGGTCATCGGCCATCGGTCATCGGTCATCGGTCGGCGGTCGGCGGTCACCGGTCATCGGCCGTCGGGCAGCGGTCGGCGGTCGTCGGTCAGCGGTCAGCGGTCATCGGTCATCGGTCATCGGTCCTCTGCCCTCTGTCCTCTGCCCTCTGCCCTCTACCCTCTGCCCTCTACCCTCTGCCCTCTGCCCTCTGCCCTCTACCCTCTGCCCTCTGCCCTCTGCCCTCTGCCCTCTGTCAACGCCCGGCTTCAGCTAATCCAATGACGTGATCGAAGATCGTCAAACCTTCATCGATCTCGTTTTTGGAAATGCTCAAGGGCGGCGCCAGACGAATGGCACTCTTGCCGCAGCCTAATGTGATCAAGCCGTGTTGGAAGCCCAAGTGTTCCACGCGGCCGCGCAGTTCTTCGTGCGGCTCGCGCGTTTGGCGGTCTTTCACAAAGTCGACTCCAATCATCAAACCGCGGCCGCGCACGTCGCCGATGCTGGGGTGATGCGCTTTGATCTCTTCCAAAACGTCCATTGTATACTCGCCTATCTCGGCTGCGTTTTGCAAGTATCCTTTTTCGATCAGGTCGATGGTTGCCAGGGAAGCGGCACAGGCGATGGGATTGCCGCCGTAAGTGTTGCCATGCGCCCCTTTAGGCCATGTCATGACACTCTTGCGGGCGATCATCGCACCCAGTGGCATCCCGGATGCAATCCCCTTTGCAGAGGTGATAATATCTGGCTCTACTCCGAAGTGCTCGATGGCCCACCACTTACCGGTGCGGCCCATGCCAGATTGAACTTCGTCGACGATCAACAGGATGCCGTGACGGTCGCATAAATCCCGCAGGGCGGGGAAGAAACCAGGTGTCGGGACGATGTACCCACCCTCCCCCTGGATGGGTTCTATCAGGATGCCGGCAACGTCCTCGGGAGGCAGAATCCGCCCAAAGATTTGTTCCTCGATGTAGCGCACCACGGTTTCCCCATAATCCTCGCCGGGGTGTGATTGCAGCAACGGGCGATAGGGGTCAGGGGAGGGAACGTGTACAACCCCATTCATCAGAGGGAAAAAGCCGCGATGATACACAGGCTTGCTGGCCGTGAAGGTCACTGCGCCCATGGTGCGCCCGTGAAAGCCACCCAAGAAGCCAATGAACTGGCTGCGTCCGGTGTGCAGCCGGGCCAGTTTGATGGCGGACTCGACACTCTCGCTGCCAGAATTGGTCAGGAATACCGCGGCGTCCTCCGAGAAGGGCGCAATTTCGTTGAGCTTTTCAGAAAGATCAACCCATTTTTCGTGATAGAAATCCGAAGAAATGTGGATGAATTTTTCGGCCTGTTCTTGAATAGCCCGCACAACTTGAGGGTGGCTGTGCCCAGTGGCGACGACAGCAATTCCAGCGGCAAAATCCAGGAAACGGTTGCCATCCACGTCCCATACTTCGGTTCCCTTCCCGTGATCCATGACAAAGGGATAGCCCCGTGGGTAGGAATGCGAAACTACATTTCCATCACGTTCGACGATTGCCTTAGCTTTAGGGCCAGGCAAATTTAAATATTGCATTGAAACATCTCCTAGTTAATAGCCCCGTTAGGGGGTGTAATTTATCAGCGCCAGAGCTGACAGCAGGGGGATTATATCATCACTGGCAGAGAGTGCAAAAGAAGTCGCTGGCCGCAGACCTCCGAGGTCTTCGGAGACCTCGGAGGTCTGCGGCCAGTCTGAGGTATAATCTACAACCGTCATGAGCGATCTTTTTTCCTTCGAACTTCAAGCCTGGCAGGGGCGCGCCCGCGCCGGGGTTTTCCATACGCCCCACGGCGATATTCAGACTCCGGTCTTTGCCCCCGTGGGAACACAGGCCACTGTCAAATCGCTGACTCCGGCTAATCTGCACGAAATCCGGGCCAGTTTGATCCTGGCGAACACTTATCATCTCTATTTGCGCCCCGGAGATGAGGTGGTAGCCGAGATGGGCGGGCTGCACGAATTCATGCACTGGCCCAATCCCATCCTGACCGATTCGGGCGGGTTCCAGGTTTTCTCTCTGGCAGGGACTCGCAAGATCGACGCTGACGGGGTGACATTCAAAAGCCATATCGACGGCTCCACGCATCGCTTCACTCCCGAGAAATCAATTGCCATCCAGGAAAATCTGGGGGCGGACATCATCATGGCTTTCGACGAGTGCGCCGAACCTTACGACCGGGCGTACAACGAACGTGCTCTGGCGCGCACACATGCCTGGGCCGATCGCTGCCGGGCTGCTCAGACTCGCTCTGACCAGTCTCTTTTTGGGATCGTTCAGGGCGGCATTTTCCCAGATTTGCGGGAGCAATCGGCGGAATTCATTGCCTCGCTGGATTTTCCGGGGAACGCCATCGGCGGCCTTTCGGTGGGAGAAACCAAATCTGAAATGCACAGTATCCTCGAGGTGGTGGACACCGTTCTCCCCGAGGACAAGCCCCGCTACTTGATGGGAGTCGGCACTCCCGAAGACCTGGTCAACGGCGTGCGGCGGGGCGTCGACATTTTCGACTGCGTGCTCCCCACCCGTCTGGCACGCCACAAGGCGGCATTCACGCGCCACGGGCGGATCAACCTCGCTAAAGCTGAACACGCCCGCTCCAGCCTCCCTATCGACGCGGCCTGTACCTGCTACACCTGTCAGAATTTCACCCGCGCCTACCTGCGGCATTTGATCATCGCTAAAGAGATGCTGGCATCCACGCTGCTCTCAATTCACAACCTGCACACGCTCATCCAATTGGCAAGCGAGATGCGGCAGGCGATTTTTAAAGGGCGGTTCGATGCATTCGTAGCCGACATCTGAATGCATCCCCAATAAACCACAAAGGTTCACGAAGGAAAAACCTTAAAATCCCTTTGTGTTTACTTCGACTATGTTCAGCACAGGCCTTCGTGCCGTTTGTGGTAAATATTTTGGCTCCGGCATATCCCCGTTAATTTTGGGGGGTCGCCCGGGTTAGGAGATACAAAAATGCAATACCGAAAATTTGGAAATTTGGACTGGAAGGGATCAGCTCTAGGATTCGGATGTATGCGCTTCCCCATCAAAGACAAGGATACTTCCCAAATCGAAGAAACAGAATCCACCAAAATGCTCCACTACGCCATCGAACACGGCGTGAATTATATCGACTCCGCCTACCCATATCATGGCGGGGCCAGCGAAACCTTCGTTGGCAAGGTGCTCAAGGGCGGCTACCGCGAAAAAGTCAGGTTAGCCACCAAGATGCCCTGTTGGAAGGTCGAAACCGCGGCTGACTTCGATAAATTTCTCAACGAGCAGCTCGGTAAGCTACAAACCGGGCATATCGACTTCTACCTTCTTCATGCCCTGAACGAGAAAAACTGGCACAAAGTGCATGCTCTGGAAGTGTTGAATTGGGCCGAGAAAGCCATCGCGGATGGCCGCATTGGGCATATTGGATTCTCGTTCCACGATAAGTATGAAGTCTTCCAAGAAATTGTGGATGCCTACGAGGGGTGGACATTCTGCCAGATACAATACAATTATATGGATATCGAGAATCAGGCCGGCACCAAAGGGCTGCGTTATGCGGCTGCGAGGGGTCTGGCCGTTGTGGTTATGGAACCAATCCTGGGGGGCAGGCTGGTCAACCCACCCCAGCCGATTCTAGACCTGTGGCAAAAAGCGCCGAAGCAACGCTCCGCCGCCGATTGGGCCTTGCAATGGGGCTGGAATCAGCCCGAGGTGTCGTTGGTGTTGAGCGGCATGAGCAATATGCAGCATGTCGAAGAAAACGTCGCCAGCGCGAGACTGTCTGCCATCGGCGCACTCACCAAAGAAGAATTGGATATTATTGACCAGGTACGCGCAAAGTATACAGCGCTCTCCCCAATTCCTTGCACACAATGCAAGTACTGCATGCCCTGCCCCAACGGAGTCAATATTCCGCGCAATTTCGAGATATACAACGAAAGCGTGATGTACGACAAACTCGATCACGCCCGCGAGGCATATAATATGTGGTTTGCCGAAGAGGAGCGTGCCAGCGAGTGCATCCAGTGCCGGGAATGTGAAGAGAAATGCCCCCAGGGCATTCTTATCAGCGAGTGGATGCCGCGCGTGCATGAAGTGCTGGGGCAAGCCGAATAGCGAATGGCGAATGGCGGATGGCGAATGGCGCACATGCCCCAACTTGACACTCAATAGGCGGCCAACTATAATTGGCATGTCAGCCATAATAAGCAGCATAACTGTAAAGGACAGCAAAGTTGTCAGTAAATAGCACCCCTATATCCGTTATCGTTTACCGTGACGCAGCAGGCAACGAACCCTTTACCAACTGGCTGAACAACTTGCGCGACCCTCGTACTCGACGGCGTATTCTCAAACGTCTCTGGCGTCTTGAAAGCAAAAATTGTGGCGACTGCAAACCAGTAGGCGATGGCGTGATTGAACTGCGCTTTTTTTTCGGCTCAGGCTACCGCGTCTACTTTGGCGAAGATGGTGACAAAATCGTGGTTTTGCTCTTTGGCGGCGACAAAAGCAGCCAGTGCCGCGATATTCAAAAGGCCAAGATTTTCTGGAAGGAGTATTTGAGCCATGACTGAGTACCGAACCTTAGAAGAAATCAGTGTTGAGTATTTCGTCGAGCACCCAGAAGAAATTGACGAATTTATAACCGAAATCTTTGCTGATTATTCTCAAAGTGACGATTCATCTGCTTTGCTTTCGTCATTGCGGGTGATTGCGCGCGTCGAAGGTGTTTCCGCAGTGGCAATAAAAATTGGTATGACCCGTCAGGGTTTGCAAAAAGCGCTTTCCAGCAAAGGGAATCCACGTCTAGATAATATCAATGCCATCATGCGGGCGATGGGCTATCAGCTCATGCCCCAACGGTTGGATGTTTCTGTCGGATAACTTACAGTACAAGGTGCGGTCAGTGAGCAGGCCAGAATCACTTGTACTGCTTTTACTGTAATGCCTAATAACTTAGGAGACACGAAATGCAAACAAATTTCCCGAAAGACTTTTTATGGGGAACCGCCACCGCAGCCCATCAGGTGGAAGGCAACAATACCAGCAGCGACTTCTGGCTGTTGGAACATCTGCCCGGAACGATCTTCGCGGAGCCATCTGGGGATGCCTGCGATCACTATCACCACTACCCCGAAGACATTGCACTCCTGGCTGCATTGGGTTTCAACAGCTACCGTTTTTCCATCGAGTGGGCACGTATCGAGCCGGAGGAAGGGCATTTTTCTCAGGCCGCCATTGACCACTACCGGCGAATGCTGCTGGCCTGCCACGAAAACGGCCTCAGCCCAATGGTCACGTTCCACCACTTCACATCCCCTCGCTGGCTGATTTCGGCAGGCGGCTGGACGAGTCTGGATACCGCCGAGAAATTCGCCCGGTATTGCGCTCACGCCACCCGCCACCTGGGAGACCTGATGGGCTTTGCCTGCACGATCAACGAAATCAATATCCCAAAAATGATCGGGGGCATGTTCAATACGGATCAGGATGAAGTTTCCCAGACGTTGAAATTTTTCCAAACTGCAGCCCAGGCCTTGGGCGTCGAGATGGACACGTTCGCGCCATTTCTGTTCGCATTTTCCGACCAGGGACGCGATGTGCTCATCGAATCTCACCACAAAGCCGTGCAAGCCATCAAAGCGGAACGCAGCGACCTGCCAGTGGGGTTGACCATTGCCCTAAATGACATGCAAGCCGTTTACGGCGGTGAGGCGACCCGCGATAAATTGCGCTGTGAAATTCAGGATGTCTTCCTGGAAGCCGCACGGGGCGATGATTTCATTGGGGTGCAAACCTACACCCGCCAGCGAGTCGACCCCACGGGGCCGCTGCCTCCCGAGGCAGGCGTCGAACTGACGCAGATGGGTTACGAGTTTTGGCCTGAAGCATTGGAGGCCACCCTGCGATACACCCATCAAGTGGCAGGCATTCCCATGATCGTGACCGAAAACGGCATCGGCACAGAGGACGACACCCGCCGTCTCGAATACTACCGCCGGGCGCTGCGCGGTGCAGCCAACTGCATCAACGATGGCTTGGACATCCGCGGCTATTTCGCCTGGTCTGCGTTCGACAACTTCGAGTGGATGCTCGGATACAAGTCCACGTTCGGCATCATTGCCGTCGACCGCGCAACTCAGGAGCGCACCGTCAAACCCAGCGGGCAGTGGCTGGGTCAAGTCGCACAATCCAATGGGTTCTAGTATCTTCGTTATAGAATCCACCCACCAATTCCGATCCGCTTGCGGGTAAAATAGGCTCATGCGTTATCACGGCACTGTCATCAGGCCTCCCAGCGAGGCCCGCAGTTATATTCTGCAGACCACCTACGGTTGCTCGCATAATCGCTGCACCTTTTGCGGCACTTATCTGGGTAAACCCTTTCAGGCTCGCCCTACCAACGAAATTCTGGAAGACATCGCTCTGGCGCGGCAAGTAATGCCAGATGCCCGCCGCGTCTTTCTGGCTGACGGGAACGCGCTGGTGTTGAGTACCCGCCGGCTCGTTCAAATCCTGGAAACATTAAATTCCAGTTTTTCTCACTTCGAACGAGCGGGAATTTACGCCAATGCCCGCGATATTCTAAATAAAAGCGACGCAGACCTGGCTTTGCTTCACCAGAAAGGATTGGGCATCGTCTACCTGGGGCTGGAAAGCGGCAGCGACGAAGTTCTGCATCGCATCGATAAAAATTCCGCCGCCGCCGAGATGATACAGGCAGTACACAAAGCTCAGAAGGCCGGCCTGCTGGTTTCTATTATCGGCATTCTTGGGATTGGTGGCCCTGAACTCTCTACTCATCACGCCGAGGCAACCGGCCGCGTGGTCAGCGAGATGAACCCGGACTACTTCTCGATGTTGACATTGATGCTCGTGCCGGGAACCAAACTCCACCAACAATGGCAGTCGGGAGGCTTTCATTTGATGGAACCCGCGGCCATGTTAACCGAGTTGCGCCAAGTTATCGATTGTTTGGATAATCTCACCCATTGTGTTTTTCGCACAAATCACGCATCCAACTACCTCCCGCTTGCCGGGACGTTACCACTAGACAAAGCTCGCCTGCTGGCAACCCTGGATTCAGCAATGTCACAAGGACAGCCAGCTCTGAGGCCAGAAGCCTGGCGCGCTTTATAAAAATCCATTTTCTAAAGGAAAACAAAATGCAAATCGTAACTGATAGTGGAACAGATATTGGCTTATCACCACAGCAATTGGAAGAATTGAATATTCGCATCGTGCCCCTGGTTGTCACGCTGGACGATAAATCTTATCGCGAGAATGTAGATATCCAACCCGCCGAGTTCTATCGCCTGCTGGAAGCCACCGAAAATCTCCCGGTCACTTCGCAGCCTTCAGCGGGAGATTTCGCCGAGGTATACCGGCGATTAGCAGCCACCGACCCCGACATTTTTTCCGTCCACATGACGTCTGGGTTGAGCGGCACCTTCAACTCCGCCAAAGCAGGGGCCGAACTTGTACCAGAGGCCAATGTCACCCATTTCGATACCAAAACGCTATCTGCAGCAGCCGGGTGGATGGTTGAAGCGGCCGCCCGGGCGGCGAAAGCTGGCTGGATGAAAGATCAGATTCTGGCCCTGATAAAGCGTATCGGCGATGCCAGCGAGAGCATGTACACCCTCAAAGAATTGAAGTACCTGATCCACGGCGGGCGCTTCAGCCACATGAAGGGACTGATCGCTTCGTTGCTGAATCTCAAACCGTTGATCGGGGTAGAAAAAGTACACGGCACATATATGCAGCTCGGTCAACAGCGAACATTCAATCGCGCGGTCAAAGGGCTGGTCGATATCATGTCCAGGCAACACGCGCCCGGCAGTGAGCTACGGGTGCAGGTGCTCCACGCATTCAATCCCGAGGGAGCGGCCATGCTGCGCGAGCAGATAGACACAATCTTCGATTGCATCTGGCGACCGATCAATCCTATGTCCCTCGTATTAGGCGCGCACACCGGCCCCAGCATGATAGGTGTTGCTTATGCGCCGCAGGCCGTATTTGCTGATGTTCCGTGAGGCGTGGCAAATAGCGGGTGGCGGGTGGCGAATGGCGAATGGCAATGGCGAGTGGCGAATGGCGAAGGCGAGTGGCAATGGCGAGCGGCGAATGGCGAGTGCAGGTGAGTCTTCCTACGGGATCACACATCACGAAGCCCTATTTTGCTCCGGTCGGATCCGTGATCCGACAGCATGACGACTCACGTCTCACGCTCATCACGCCCCTATTTTGCTCCTGTCGGATCCGTGATCCGACAGCATGACGCTTCACGCAGCCCTCCGAATGAATTCGGGGTCTGTTACAGGAAACATGCTGAAGCATGTTGAGACACGCATCACGCTTCACTCATCACGCCCCTATTTTGCTCCTGTCGGATCCGTGATCCGACAGCTCCACCCTCCAAGCCCCACGGGCCTAAGAGTTGAAATATGATATTACCCATCCCACAAGAAAACTTACTCGGTTTTTTACTCAACGCCAAACGCTACACTTATGCTTCTCAGGAAGATGACGCCGCGGTCAAGCCGCTTGTCCGCGGGTCGCGCCAACTCGAATTCCGGCAAGGGGCGCTGTTCTACCGGGATATCTATTTTGGGGGTGAATATTTCGTCGGGCAGGAAACCGTGTACTTCAAGTCAGACCCTGTATGGGGGATGAGCTACGCCGGGGGCGTGATCCAGGGAATCGAGGCAGACGAAATCGCCGGGGTATTCTCTTTTTTGAAGTCTGCCCTCCAAAAAGTCACAGCTGAGGCTCCATTTCGGGGACCGGCATCCTTCCAAAGCGGAGCATTTCACTACACTAATCGAAGTTTGGGAAATCTCGAACGCTTCTCCGGGACAGAATCGATCAATTACGAGAATCGCTCGATTTACCATCTCCATTACAGCGGAGGGCTGCTGAGATAATAGGCAGTAGGGCAAAAGCCACCCGGACATGAGACGTGAAATGTGAAACGAATTTTATCCCACTCCGCTACGCTTCGGGGAATACGTCACGCACGTAATCCCGTTGTTCCTACGGGATCACGCACCACGAAGCCCCCCGGATGAATTCGGGGTCTGTTACAGGAAACATGCTGAAGCATGTTGAGACACACATCACGTTTCATACCCCTATTTTGCTCCGGTCGGATCCGTGATCCGACAGCATCACGCTTCACGCCCCTATTTTGTTCCTGTCGGATCCGTGATCCGACAGCATCACGCTTCACGCTTCACGCCCCTATTTTGCTCCTGTCGGATCCGTGATCCGACAGCATCACGCTTCACGAGACACAAGCATCCTAATGAACACATCATCCAAACCATACCTTTTATTCGATGCCGGAGGAACCCTGGTATTCCCGGATCATTCCCTTCTGGTGCAGATTGCCCGCGAGGCCGGCATACAGATAACCCGCGATGAATTATTCGAAATTCATTGTGAGCAAGTCTATGCCGCCGATCATCACACCCGGCAGAACGGACATCTCATAACCGCATGGCCTGGAGGCTACACCCGCGCTCTATTCGAAGGGTCAGTCATAAACAATGGCGCGCTTCATTCCATTGTCAAGACTGCGGATGAGCATGACCGCCATAGGAATCTATGGACATCCACTTTCCCCTGGGTGGCACAGACCCTGGCTCAACTGACACTTCAGGGATACCGTATGGCAGTCATTTCGAATGCCGATGGGCAGGCAGAGCAAATCCTAATCGAATTGGCTTTGAGACCATACTTCGAGCGGGTTTTCGATTCGCATATTTTGGGAGTCAGCAAACCAGACAAAGCGATCTTCGAGATTGCGCTGAAGGAATTGAACCTGCGCCCCGCAGAGGCTATCTATATCGGCGACGTGTTTTTCCTCGATGTGTGGGGGTCGAATCAGGCAGGAATTGGGGGCATTCACCTCGACCCGTTAGGGTTGTACACAGACTGGCCCGGTGTACATATTCCCACTGTGCAGCATCTGCCCGATTGGCTGTCTCGATACGATGCTAATGCCGTCCGTTCCGATCTCTTGGCGATGAAAGAATTTCCCCTCTCATTCGACAACAAGCTCCTATCGTAAAAAGATGTAAGTCTCTACTATCGTAAAAAAGATATGAGTGTTCAGTCCCCCGGCGAAATGGAACGCGGACACTTGCACCTGCGGCACACTTGCACCTGCGGCAAGTGCAGGTGAGTGCAGGTGTGACACGGATTAGGCGGATTGACGCGGATTTTAATCTATTTAAAAGAATCCGCGTCAATCCGTTTTATCCGCGTGATCCGCGTTCTATTCAAGCATCTTTCAGCAGCTGCCTGAACGATTGTAAAAAGAGTTGGCGAGTTGACAAACTTATCAGAGCATAGTAATATTTCGGCTGCTTGGCGAGGTAGCTCAATGGCAGAGCACCGGACTCATAAGCCGTAGGTTGAGGGTTCAAATCCCTCCCTCGCTACTAAAAGTTCTATTCAGTTTTTAATGTGCTGCGTCACCACTGAACTCGCCAAAGTTACGAGTGATGACCAGTCCGGTGAAACTGGGTAGAACTTTTTTTATTGTCCCACAACTTTGGGGTGATGGCTCCCCCAGAATTGGGGGCCGGGGGGCGTTCCCTTAGTTTTCGAGATGCTATCCAAAGTGTTTGTAATCACTTCCTTTTCGACACTAATTTCTCGGGCTGCCGGGCGAAGGCTCCCAGTGGAATTTCGCCCTGGGTGAGGCCTAGCAGGGTTTCGGTCAATAATTTATTGACCGGGGTGGGGATGTCCAACCGCTCCCCGGCGCGCAGTACGGCCCCGTTGAGATAATCCACTTCGCTCTTCCCGCGCCCGCTATGCAGGTCAATGTGAAAGGATGGCATCTTGCCGCCGCGCCCGCCTCCCACGGCTTTGCCCAACAGCGGGCGGGAAATTGCCAGGGGCAGGTAGCGCGCCGCAAAGGCCAGCAGCCGCACGGGGGTGCCGGGTAAATCCACTGCCCTGATGCCCTGCGCTCGCATCACCGCCAGGGCCTCCCGCAGTTGAGCGATTTCTAGCCGGTACAGGCCGGGGTGGGCGAAGATTTCCGCGGGGGGCATATCGAGGATAGCGGAGGTGGCGTTGGCTAACAGGTTGGTCAGCATCTTCGACCATTTCATATCCGCGGCGCGGGGGAAAAGTTGAGCCTGCAACCCAGCCTCGTCCAATGCAGCCACCAGACGTTTCGAGAGGGGATGCCCGGCGGCAACGCCCACACCTCGCAAACGTTCCAGCACAATGTCGCCCGCGGCCCGGCGGCCAATCGAACTAGTCACCGTCCCGGCGATGACGCGGTTGTGACCCAATGCGTGGGCTAAAGTGGACTCATTGTCAACGCCATTTGAGAGGCACAAGATAGAGGGTAGGGGATAGGGGTTAGGGGTTAGGGATTCCAAGAAAGGTGCAGTGTCGAAGGATTTGAGGGCGAAGATAGCGAAATCGAATGGGCCATACGCCAGCGCTTCATCCAACGAATCGGCAAAAGCCACTACTGATGGGGGAATAATAAAAATGCTTCCTTCCCCTCTGCTATTCATCGCTTCAATATGCAGCCCGCGGGCGCGCAATTCCTCCGCCACCTGGGGGCGTTCCACAAATGTGACCTTGTGTCGGTGGAAAGCCAGGCTACCGCCGATATAGGTTCCAATAGCCCCCGCGCCGATGGAGAGCACGCTTAACTTTGTCATAGGTAATAAACCTCGTTTTCATCCCAGTGGGGGCGTTGGTTGACCCCGTGGACGTGCCAGACGTGGCGAGCGGGGTGATAGCTGAGGGTGGCAAAGGCCGTGTTTTGGAAGCGGAAGCGCGGCCCGTGGAAGTTGGGCATGGGAGTGATGCCGAGGATGGCGTACATTACCATATTGAGAATCCCGCCGTGGGAGACAACCAGATACCGGCCCGGCGGACGGTGGAGCAAACTTTGGATGGCGCGCCCGCCCCGCAAGTAAAGCTCCCACAGGCTTTCGCCGGTGCGGCCAATGGAGGCATACGTTGGAATGAAATCTGGCTGCGGGTACTTTTCTGCGGCTTCTGCGTGGCGCAGCCCACCGAGTACACCGTTGTCGCGCTCCATCCAAACAGGGTCGAACTCGATTTCGAAGCCAAGTGCCCCGGCGAGTATTTCGACGGTCTCACGGGCGCGTCTTTGCGGGCTGGCGATGATCTGGTCGAAGGTCAGGCTTTCGGATTGCCAATATCCCGCCAACGCCTGGGCCTGGGCGCGGCCCTGATCCGTGAGATGAAACTCGGTTTGGCCCTGATGGTAGCCCTCGGCGTTGCCGACCGACTCGCCATGCCGGAGAAGGGTGATATGGTAGGTGTTGTTCTGTTCTGTAGTCATGGGGTCGATTTTACCATTGACTGGATGTTCGATGGGAGTTTCCTTGAGTACAGGACTTACGCTGTTGAGATCAAATTTACCGCGGAGAACGCGAAGAGC
>JBDRGC010000420.1:0-4133 GCA_043818215.1 Chloroflexota bacterium
AGACACGCAGAAGACACTTGAATTGATTGCAACTATTCAACCAACCCATCTCCTTCATTTTGCCTGGTATGCTAAGCCAGGTGAATACTGGGCCTCGACTGAGAACGTTCGGTGGTTGGAGGGCAGTTTGCATTTACTGCGTGTTTTTCAAAAGACTGGTGGCGCACGAGTGGTTATGGCTGGTACCTGTGCCGAATATGACTGGAAATTTGGCTATTGTTCCGAATATGTTACGCCACTTGTTCCTTTGTCGTTATATGGTACTTGCAAAAACGCTATGCAACATTTGTTGAAAGACTTCTCCCGAGAAACAAGTCTAAGTAGCGCGTGGGGGAGGATTTTCTTTCTCTATGGACCTTATGAGAATCCCACCCGCCTCGTTTCATCGGTCATCTTAAACTTGATCCACAATAAGATGGCGCCATGTTCACACGGGAATCAAATCCGAGATTTTTTGCATGTTAAAGATGTTGCGTCAGCTTTTGTTTCGTTACTAATGAGCAATGTCGATGGGCCGGTGAATATAGCATCCGGAAAACCAATTGCCTTAAAGGAAATTATCTTATCAATTGCAGATAAGCTTGGTAAAAATAACCTTGTTAAATTAGGTGCACTGCCGCAAAAAGAAAATGAGCCACCTGTATTATTTGGCGATACCAAGAGACTATTTACCGAAGTTATTTGGCAGCCCAAATATGATATAGATGGAGGAATTAGAGAAACCATTAATTGGTGGCAAGAAAGGTGTGGCAATGAAGCCAAGTCTGAGTAACGATGTAATAGCGAAATCATGACCGATAACATCATCTATCGCATGGATGGCCTGCCCGTTCAGCAGAACCGCTTCTTTGCAACAGCAAAAGAGGCTATCGCCTGTCCAGTGGGGAACCTGATGCTGGTACAAGATCTGTTGACCGGCATCGTACACAATGCGGCATTTCGGCCAGAGTTGATGACTTACGACGAAAATTACCAGAATGAGCAGGGTTATTCTAACGTATTTGAACAACACCTGTATCAGGTTATAGAAATTGTTCGGCGCCACTTCATTGGAAAAGCCATACTCGAAATTGGCTGTGGTAAGGGCAGGTTTCTCAAACTTATGAGGGATAAGGGCTTCTCGGTCGTTGGGATAGATCCGGCCTACGAAGGGGATGAGCCGTATGTTGTCAAAGAACCGTTTTCGCCATCGCTTGGCATGACCGGAGAGGCGATCATCCTCCGCCATGTTCTTGAGCACATTCCGAATCCGATGCGCTTTCTTGCTTCCATTGCCGAAGCAAACGGCGGCAACGGGCTGATTTATATCGAAGTGCCGTGTCTTGACTGGATAAGGGATCATAGAGGGTGGGTCGATCTATTTTATGAACATGTCAATTACTTTCGACTATCCGACTTCTTTCGCATATTCGACAGGGTACTTGATTCAGCCAGAGTTTTCGGCGGGCAATACCTTTATGTCGTCGCTGATCTTGCGTCTCTATGCCTGAATCCCGAGGGGGCCATTCATAAATTCCACTTGCCTTCCGATTTCCTCGAAGGCATTGATTGCACTATCGCTGCGATGAAAAAGCAGCGCGGTAGAAAACACATCATATGGGGCGGGGGCTCGAAAGGGGTCATGTTTGCTTTGCAGTTGTTGCGGCGCGGTGGAGTAACGCCGGATTTTGTCATTGACATAAATCCGTTCAAACAGGGAAAGTACCTGCCGGTGACAGGCTTGCCGGTGCTATCACCTGAAAATGGCCTGTCCGGCATGGCCCGCCACGATGCCATATTTGTCATGAACTCCAACTACTCTGACGAAATCAGAGGGACTGCGGGAGATAAATTTACTTACTACAAGGTGGATCAAAATGAGTTTTAAACAAGAAGTACAAGAGAGGATTCACAAAAACGAGAACAACGCTCTTTTGAACCGGGCCAAATCAGAATTTATGCGTCAATCTATTACAGCAAATTATTCCTACAACTTCTCCTGGCTTTCCCGTCCCATCATCCAGTATCCCCAGGACATCGTGGCCATGCAGGAGCTGATCTGGCAGGTGCAGCCGGACATGATTATCGAAACCGGCATCGCCCACGGGGGTTCATTGATCCTGAGCGCTTCCATGCTGGCAATGATCGATTACTGCGAAGCGGCAGAGGCGGATAAGACGCTGGATCCCAAGGCCAGCCGCCGCAGGGTTCTGGGGCTGGATATTGACATCCGCGCCCACAACCGCGATGCCATAGAGGCACACCCGCTGGCGCGCAAAATCGACATGATCCAGGGCTCCAGCATCGCCCCTGACATCATAGCCCAGGTACACGAACACGCCAAAGGCTATGAGTGTATTCTTGTTTGCCTCGATTCCCACCACACCCATGAGCATGTTCTCGCAGAACTGGAGGCCTACGCACCCTTGGTTTCTCCAGGCAGCGACTGCGTCGTCTTCGATACTGTGATCGAAGACATGCCCGACGACATGTTCCCCGACCGCCCCTGGGGCAAGGGCAACAACCCCAAGACCGCCGTCCGGGAATACCTGCGTCGCCTGAAGGAAGAAGGCCGCACTGCCGTCGATGGTGCCCCCCTCCATTTCGAGATCGACAAGATGATCGAAAACAAGTTCCTCATAACCGCCGCCCCGGATGGGTATTTGAAGCGAATAAGTTGACACACAAATTCTCTTTCAAACCCTTATTTTTTCTTTTTATCCACTCCTCCTCTAAATTAATATGAGCACTGTGAAGAAAAATGTCATCGCCAACTACCTCGGCCAAGGCTGGAACGCCCTTATGGGGCTGGCCTTTGTACCCCTCTATATAAGGTATCTGGGGGTGGAATCGTATGGCCTGATCGGAATCTTTGCCCTGTTGCAGGCATGGTTGGCGCTGCTCGACATGGGCATGACGCCGACCTTGAGCCGCGAGATGGCGCGTTTCACCGGCGGCGCCCATGAAGCGCAATCCATCCGCGATCTCCTGCGCAGTATCGAAATTATTGGATTTGCCATTGCTATTGTAATTGCATTGGGCATTTGGGCGGCTTCGGGATGGTTGGCCTCTGACTGGCTACGGGCTGAAAAGCTTCCGGTCGGTGTCGTCGCCCAGGCGTTTACCATCATGGGCGTGGTGACCGCCCTACGTTTTATCGAGAATATTTATCGCAGCAGTATCGTGGGATTGCAGCGGCAAGTGCTGCTTAATATTATCTCAAGTGTTATGGCTACCATGCGGGGCTTGGGATCCGTCGGCATCCTGATCTGGGTTTCCACCACCATCAAGGCCTTTTTTATCTGGCAGGGTATTCTTTCCATTATCACGGTCGGTCTTTGTGCCGCTGTCTTGTATCGCACGCTTCCTGTGGCCGAACATCATGCTGCCCGCTTCTCCCTGACGGCGCTGAAGGAGATCAGACACTTCGCGGTGGGCATGATGACAATAAACTTTCTGGCGCTCCTGCTGACTCAGGTCGATAAGATATTGCTCTCCCGTTTGCTGACGCTGGAAGCCTTTGGCTATTATGCCCTGGCCGGGACCGTGGCGAATGCGCTCTACATGTTGCCCGGCCCTGTCGCGACGGCGTTTTATCCGCGCTTTACGGAGTTGGTAGCACAGGATGATGTGGCTGCTTTGATTGCGGCCTACCACAAGGGTGCGCAATTGGTCACCGTGCTCATGGGGACCGCCGCGATTATGTTGATCGTATTTGGTGATGTCGTGATGACGTTGTGGACGGCAAACCCCGAACTTTCCCGGCAGGTCGCGCCGCTGGTTGCCGTTCTGTCGCTGGGCACGCTCCTCCACGGCCTGATGTGGATCCCGTATCAAACGCAGCTTGCCTACGGATGGACCAGTCTGCCCCTGAAGGTTAACATTTTTGCAGTGGCTGTCATTGTACCTGCGCTTCTCTGGGCGACGCCGAAATATGGCGCTATCGGCGCTGCGTGTGTATGGGTGGGGCTAAACGTCGGCTATGTGACGATAACTATCTACTTCATGCACCGCCGCTTGCTGCCTACAGAAAAATGGCGCTGGTACTGGCAGGATGTCGCCATGCCCCTGATCGCAGCTACGGCAACCGCTGTCCTGCTACACTGGGCGACACCGAGCTTCTCCGGCATCCCGGCGCAACTGATCAGTTTGTT
>JBDRGC010000421.1:0-23281 GCA_043818215.1 Chloroflexota bacterium
TAATCCAATCCAAGCAGGGCCGGAACCAAGATTCCATCAGCACGGGTGAGTATTGCCAAAGCGGAGAACACCGCAGCCCAACGATATTTACCTCTGGCATAAAAAGCAAACGCTCCCAGACAGAAGGCAAGATAAAGCGGAGTTTCGGACCCTAAGGTGCTCACCACTAACGGGAAAGTGGGATAAAGCAGCACTCCCGCCCAACTCACCGCGGGGGTGTCCCACGATTGCCCCAAGTCCCAAAGGAGTACCCCGCCCAGGGCCAGACTCAAGGCTCCAATCAGATTCGCCAAATGCGGCAAGTCAGGCCAGATTGTGCCCAGGAGGGCCAGCAGGACAGCAAATAGCGGCGTGGTTGTGCTGAGCACCCGCTCGCCGGAATTGTAGACAAATCCCAAGCCGTGGCGGATATTGTCGGCGTAGCGGTAGGTGATAAAGGGGTCGTCGTAGGCCCAGTGGGAGAAGGCGAGGTAGATAAGGGCGGTTACGCCCAAGAGATAAATAACTTTCGTTACTAGTGGTTTATTGATCCACACAATACCCAGTAATTTCAAAATAGTGTACCCCACCCTGAACAGGGATATGTACATCCTCGTTAATCAACGTGACACCTTCTTGTTGCGTCACCCCGTCCAACCAAACAATTTGACCATTCCAGAAGATGCTTGCCTCTTGAACATCTGAGATAATGACATCGCCTTCCGTGGCATCAGGAGATTGTATGTCCAATGTTCGGCTTTGGCAATGTTGTCCAGCCCAAGAAACCGTCAATAGACCGTCTGGTAGTGGGATCGCCCCTGCAACAGCATCGACACCAGCAAATGATGGTTTGACTTGCCATGATCTTGTCCCGGTTTGCTGCGCCCCAAGCACATAAGTTGACAAAAACCACGTGGGAGAACTACCCCATCCGTGTGATAGCGAAGACGAATAATGTTCCACACTGCAAAAAGTTTCCCACCAGGTAGAAGCGCCCTGTGAGAGCATCCATCCATAATAATTCTTCATCAAGTCTACAGCATCAGAGACATATCCATGTTGAAAATAGGCATCAAAAACCCAATACATACCATACGTACCAATATTAGCAGAAGCAGGCTCTTCTGAAAGCATCATTTGAAGCGATCCTATGACGCCCGCGGATTTATTCGAATCAACCAAGTTATACGCCAACGGCCATGCTTGCGAAAATACTGTTGGCGTGATTGGTTGACCCTGATAAACACTTGTCAAATAACGCTCTTGTTGCAGTAAGTAGAGTAAATCGTTGAACAGTGTTTTTTTTTGTTCAGCCTGGTTTTGCCACTTAGCCGCTTGCCAGGAATCGCCCAGGAAACCCGCAATGGATGCTGCCCGCAAAAGTGTCTCGATATACATAGCATTTGCAGGAGCAGACTGTCCCTTGCGAACCATCCATGCCATAGTATCAATATAAACTGTCCTGGCCCAGATATCATCAGGGAAATCTAGCAAGCCAGTGCTGGGGTTCTCAATATTTTCAAGGTAAAGCATAAACTCCAACAATGTTGGGTACAAATCCCTGGCGAAGGCCCGATCATCATTGAGCTGTAAATATTCTTGGAGATTATGCACCCACAACATGCCATAATCCGCCATATTCGCTCCCTCACCATTTGGGGCCAGAGCTTCCGGTTTCCCGTAATCAAAGGCATCAGCCATATACAATAATCCCCGCCGGAGGAGTACAAAATCACCAAAGGCAACACGATTTACCTTATCTATGACAAAGGCATCCCCCCACCATTGGCCGCGCTCTCGCCAAGGGGTATCTGTATAGGCATCGGTCATATTTGGGTACAGTGTATCTACCCCCACTTGCCAGATTCGATTCAATAAGGGGTCAGATGAATCAAAAAAGCCGTGTTGCACAACCGGGTAGCGTTCTTCCATAACTTGTAAAGAAATATCCACCGGGGCATCCGCTTCCCAAACCGCTAATAGAAGATACCTGCCAGCACGGGTATCAATAGTAGTTAGTGATCGAGAGTCGCCATCCAAAATCCAGGAATCCACCTGATTCCAGTAAGGATGCAACGAACCCGGAAACGGTAAAGGACGCGATGTTTCCGGGTATAGCCGCTCATCCCAACCTAAATCAACAATCGTTCCAGCGGGACCATTCACTTGTAATATTGCTCGTCCGTGAATTGTACGGCTCATGTCTAAGACCGCGTAAGCCGGAAATGTATCAAAATGTAAACTGATCGCAGTGGAGTAAGTATTCTGGGCAGTAACTGTCGCAGAGATCGGTTCGGCCAACAACAACCGGCGTCCGGCATGGTTCCCTTGTTCAAATGGAATGGGTTGTTGAAACATAACATTCTCAGTTTGAACACTCAACGTCAATCCATCCAATGGAATTTCCCCGATTTGCAACGTATGCTTACCCGAAGCAATAAGCCGAGAAGCTATCACAACATCCGGACGCTCCCCGTTCACAGGAATCAGCACCATATCAGTATTATCCAGCATCAGGCGTCCCGGCAAAGTAATATTCGTACCTGATAGCATCTCCACAGAAAACACAATCGGTTGAGTTACATCAAATGACATCGCTACTGAAGACTCATCCCCAGACAATTCAACTAAACTGCGCCCCGGAGAGAGTATTCCCTGCTCGACCAACGTTACTGGCATCTCAACATCCACTAATGGTGCTATCGAACGGGGAGTGTATAGTGGTTTGGATGTGTTGCTATGCTGTATGCTGCGACCCCAAGGCTCGTATTCGCCTATCTGGGATTTAGTAGCCAAATATGGCACCAACAAAGGTGTATATACGGGAAGCAAGTCCGCTTGAGCCGCATACGACCATGCAGTATCATCAAACGATAACGTAAACCAATCTATTGGCAATCGTCTTAAATCAACCAGCTCTGTCGGGCCGATTAATTCCCAGGTATGTACTGGGACAGCATCGGCATTCCAGGCATCAGAACGCATTACCCTCCAAGTTTCGTCAGTCGCCAGTAATTGAATAAATTTTTGATCAATCTTACCTGTCAAAATTGCCTGTAGTATGGGGGATACGGATTCCGCCCGACGATTGTTGGGCGCCCATTGCACAAGAACAGCGATCAAGTGATCCCCAGGCGGCAAATTGCCCAAGGGATAGCTATCGTACTCATGATAATCGCGAGAAAACCGGGCCGGGCCTCGACCTATCCAGGAGCCATCAACCCATAACTCATAGCGGGTATCCGCGAAGATATTCAGTAAGGCATCTTCAAGGGGTTCGTGCAACTCGAATGTTCGCCGGAATAGCGCTACCTCATGGGAAGCTGGCAGATGATTATGAGTCCAGATCGGCACAGTATCTACATTGAACATATCCGGTTTTTCAACAAGTGGTAAATATACACTCGTCAAGCCAGTTACCTCTGAGATGCCACCCCTATCTCGATCTTGCAGCCCCCAGTCACTCGCGGCATCCCTAGCTTCGACAGGCAGTGTGCTTACCACTCCCAATAAAAGACTAAATGCCCCCGTCAGGAAGATATAGTAAAGCCATCTCCGATGAACGTTTGCTACAATAACCATGTATTTCATCCTAAACAAGAACAGCCGAACAAATGCACAGTTAGTGAACCTGTGGGAACTTCTTCCACAGGTTCACTAACTGTGCATTGCTATTCAGTCGAACGCTCCACTCCTGGTAAGTTTATTAAAACCGACCAGGAGTGTCAAGGTTGGCGCTCAATATAAACCGGGCTAAAGCCAACAGTGATTTGGTAATCCGTTCCCACAGCCACCGGCGTGATAACCGCACCGTCACGGGTGCGCGCTTCGATAAATCTGTCCTGCGGGATCAGGATCGGATACTGATTATCGTCTTTCGCCCAGGCAACATGAACGAATTTCCCATTGGCGCCAAAAATATAGGCTTCTACATCTTCGTGATAAACCACTGGAGAAATGTAAGACTTTCCGTAAAGTTCTTCGATCAACTCCTGATACGCAGTAAAGGAGTATCTTGGATCGCCATTTCCATCCAACAAACCCATCTCCCGCCAGCCAGGCCCATTGAGTGTATACCAGATGAATCCATCCACATCTTCACTGATTACCCGGGCAGCAATTCTGACAAGCATATCTGCTTGAAATTCATAGAATACATCGTCCGGAGATGGGTTGCACCACTCGTATTTGCTTGCGCAGCCAACACCAATTTCGTTGACAAACAAGGGTTTATCCACACCATACTCACTCATAATCTGTCGGAGGTACACAGCTTTACCACGCACGCCCCCCCCCCATGGTATCCAGTCACCTGCAAGATCAGACTCGGAATCAACGACTTTGTTGTAATATCCTGTATGCGCATGATAAGGCAAAACATCGAAATACGGCGCCGCGCCAACAACCAGAATTCCCCTGAGGAATCTTTCCGGTTTCCCATGACCAGGTGTTTGGGTATCCGGTGATGCGATCATCAATCCGCCGATCCAGACCCGGGCGTTTGGGTCTTCCAGCTTAATAGCCTGACCAACCACTTTGACCATTTCACCGTAATAATCCCCTCCATAATAATCCAGATCTTCGATTTCTCCCCAACAACCATATTGCGAATCAATGGGAACCAAATCAGGGTCAACATCTACCTCGTTACCGAGTTCCCAATCTCGAACATCAAACTCTGGTGTTCGATAACGCTCAACCAGAGCGTGGACAAAATTGGCAAAAGCGCTGAACTTATCTGCCCTTATGGGGCTGCAAGAGTTGGGTTCGATAGTCGCCCAGCGGGGATAATCGTCAACGATCACTATAGGCTTGACTCTTGCTGCTTTCAAAGCTCTTAACTCGCTCTCGAACTTATCTAACAATTCCCATTTGATCTCGTCCCCTTCATTGGGCTGTAACGCTCTCCACGAAACCCTGTCATTCAACCTGGCCCAGCCCGCCCCCAACTCGATCATCCGGGTATTATAGATACCCGACGTAAGATACAAATTACTCTCGATGCCAAAAGGATTCGGCCAGGGGCCTATAGTTATGATGGGTAGATAAACAGTATAACCATTCGTCTCCGTAGAGACGCTTTCAGAATTCATTCCCGGGTACGGTGAAGAAACGGAAACAACCTGCTTCGCAGCAATGGGTTCAATTTGGAATTCGAAAGCCAAAATCCCTACAAGAAACAGACCCAAGGTGATACCAATGAGATAGAACCGGTGTTTATGAAAAAACATATTCGTAATCCTTTCTTTTATATGCAATTGTTCGGGAGAACGGTGACCGATGAATATACTTGCAGTGCATGAATTCCTAAACTACTTAGCGTTACTATCACTGTTAAATAAAATCAACGGGAGAAACTCATGAAACACAGTACCCCCTACCACCAGACGCGGCGGGTCGAAGAAATCATCCCAAGTGAGTGGTGAAATCGTCACTGTATAGTCTGTGAGATACGAAGTATACCAGTCGTCTGCCATATTTTGCCAGACCTCGTGCGCCCATCCAGGTCGGAACTCATCTGGATTTTGCCAGGGACCATCCAGGTTGTTGCCAATGCGATAATACCCGCCAACAGAAGCTAGATTATAGATCAGGTAATAGTACTCACCATGGCGCACTATCGTTGGGCTTTCCAGCATTGCTTCTGGTTCAGGCGAGACAATGCCCCCCTGATCTATCCACGGGCCTTTGAGATCACTGGAAACTGCCATGCCGATGATGCCTCCAGTTACATCCGATCCCGTGTAGTACAAGTAGTATTTCTCTTCATACTTGACCACGGTTGGATCGCGGCAATCAGCCCATTTCCCATCTTCCCATACAAACCCTTCATGGTCAGGTTGGAATACCATGCCCTGAGGCTGCCAGGAAGCCGGATTCGAGGGGCTTGTAGTGGTTGCCAGCATTATACTCTGTGTGCCCGTACTCGTCACCCCGGTGTAATACATATAGTAGGTAATACCATCCAGGAACACATAAGGCGCCCAAATCGCCTGCTCATCCCAAGCACCTGGCGTGCGCGTCGCCAAAACTGGGTCTAGTTCATCCCACGTACACATATCCATCGAACGGGCATAGGCAAACCGATCTTGCACTAAAGGTGAAACGTCGCCAGGGGGCACATAATTGGATACTAGATAATAATATCCATTATAATCAAAAACACTATGGTCTTTAAGACCAAAATCCTCGGGGAACCAGCCCGGATTATCACATGTCGGCGTATTAGAAGCGGCGTCTCCCTGTGAGATGTTCTTAAATGAAACCCAACCCAGTACAAGCAAAACCGATACAAACACACTGCTAAAGAATCTTATTTTTTTCAATATTAACCTTTTCACTAAGCCTTGTGATTTTTCTCCGTCTCTGCCACATCACTACCGGAGCCAGCAGCCGCCGCGCAAAATATCTCACATAAATCCATGCAAGCCAGCTTCCCCCATCCCGCCGGTGGATACGCAGCATTTCTGGCCAGCAGCGCTCATCGGCGGCAATGGATTTAGCATCAGCGTGCAGACGGAAATTGGCCCAGGTGTGCCCCTGAAAATAGCGTATCTCCGCCACCCGCGCCAGCCGCACCCAGAGATCATAATCCATGGCGAAATAAAAGGACGGGTCTAATGGGCCAATCTGACGCCACAAGTCCGCCCGCCAAAAAGCTGCCTGCTGAGGAATGTAGACGCCGCCGCGGCGCAATCGCCGGTAGCTCGTCTGCTGGGCATTGAACTTGCCAATCACTTGTCCCGCCGCATCGATATAGTTGGCATCCCCGTACACCAAGCCCACATCGGGGTGCGTCTGCAAAAAAGCCACCGCTCCGGCCACCGCTCCCGGCGCGTAAGTGTCGTCCGAATTTAGCCAGGCCAGGATTTCGCCCGTAGCGCGGGCAAAACCTTTGTTGATGGCATCGGTTTGGCCCAGGTCTGGTTCGGAGACCCACCACGCCAGCCGATCGGCATACTTGCAGATGATGTCCACGCTGCCATCGGTGGAGCCGCCATCGACGATGATGTACTCGATATGCGGGTAATCCTGCTCCAACACCGAGAGGATGGTGGCTTCTAAATATTCGGCTTGATTGTAAGAGGGGGTGACGATAGAGACGAGAGGTGACATAGGGCTAGGGGATCAGGCGGGTGAGGGTATCGCGCACTTGCAGTACAAAATCCCCCGGGCGAAGAGTCTGAACATCATGGTGTCCAGGCTGAAAATGACGCAGGTTAAAGGTCACCAACCAGGGGCACTCTGCTTGCAGCGTAGCCACTAGAACAGGTAAATCCTTAGAATCTGCCAGACCCTGATACGCGGCGAGATCGCCCGGAACAGGGTCCGGCACAATATGCAAACACCGATCAACCAACAGGCGAAAAGCTGGCAACGCCGAGGGGATTTTCTGTATCAGGTTACGTTCGCACTCGGCGATCACTTGCTCTGAAGTGATCGCTTCGATTAGCGTAATCTCTGCCATGCTCAGCACCACCTGGCTAGAGCTGTTCGCATTGGCAGAGGCCGAACCTGCAAAGAGCACATCGGCATCGACAAAAACAAGCAGCTTACGAGGATTCGTTAGCGGCATAGTTCTCAGCGTAATATTGTTCGCGTTGCTCCCGTAATCCCTGAAGCAACTCATCAACGCTCACGCCAGCCTCGATGCGGGCGCGCTCGATTTCACGCGCTAATTCTGGTACCATGGGTACCATTGGCGTGAATACAAAAACGCCATCCAAATCGACCAATCGAAATATATCACCCTGACGGATACTATATTTCTTACGAAGTTCCGCGGGCAATGTCAGTACACCTCTGTCACGCATTTGAACTGTCGCTGTCATTACAACCTCTCGTATGCAGAAATTCTGTCATTGCTGATTATCGGCATTGTATCACGAGTTCGTTACTATCCAGCGACTGTAAGTCACAGCAACGAAATGCACAAAGTCCACCTTCGTGGACTGATTTTTAGCCAACACAGGGGAGGGGTGAGCCGGGGTAAGTGGGAAAGTCTTGGAGTGTTGCGTATGGGCAGGCTGGCGCGCCAATGTGTCAGGGATTCGTTGTTTGGGAGAGGTCGAACAACAGATACCCTTCTCCCTCCCCGACAATGGCATAAGTATCGTTCAATCTGGCATACAAGTCGCCCAGGCGGGCGAACTCTTTTAAACGTGTGACTAGAAAATAATCCATGCTGGCGGTGTGTCTGGCAAACCACTCGTCGAATGTCATTTCTCGGGCGCCGCGCAGATCGCGGTATTTCATATCGCCGGTGTCGGGCCAGTTGGTCACGTTGACCCAGCCGTAATATGCCAGCCGGTCACCGTAATCTTGGGTGAGGGCCACGATCTCGGCATCTCTATCAACGGCCTCGCCAATCGCTTCCCAATACGGAGGCTCGGGGCGGTAATCATCTCGCGCCAGGGTGACGCGGATATCCCAGAGCTGGATGGCTGCCCCCAATAGCAGCACTCCCACCACCGCCAGCCGGGATGCCGTCCCCAAGTCCAGGTTGGCTATGCGTCGCAAAACAAGCGCGGCCAATGGAGTCAATGACAACGCCACCAACGGAATCAGGGGCAAATGGTAGTAATCATGCGTCAAAAAATGGTAGGGAAAAAATAATCCATAAACCACATATCCACCCCACAAACCCATCAAAAAAGCACGCTGAGACCGCTTCTCGAAGGCAAACACGCCCACCAGTCCAGCTATCAACCCGCTAAAGCCAACCACCGCGGTCATCTCCCCTGCCCAACGGACGTAATGAGTGGGATCGGTCAGCATAGCGGGGAGAAAACGCCCCTTGAATTGGGAACTCATTTCCAGCGCCAGCAGGCCGTAGAGCATAAAAATAGACACGGGCAAAGCAGAGAGTAAGGCAATGATCCAAATTCGCGCATCTCGGATGGCGTTTTTCAGGCCGCGGTCTGACAGAAGCAGCGCGGCCATGCCACCCAGCAGCATGAACACGGCCACCGATTTTACCAGTATGGCGACGCCGGCTGCCAACCCGGCGACGATGGCTGCCTTCCACGATGGGGCTTGACTCCACCGGTAGAACGCCCACCAGGCAATCACGATCCACATCACCATCAACGGGTCGGGTTGGAAGCTGCGGCTGGCGATGGCGCCGAAGGGGACGAATAGATAGAAGGCGGCCGCGATCACCCCACCATCGGACGATGTCATATCCCGGGCCAGGCAATATAGGGCTGCGCCGCCCAATACCCAAAACAGTGCCGCGTAGATGCGTGCCACCCAAATCACTTCGGCGCCGATGACTCGATAAGTCAACGCAACCACTATTTCGAAGATACGCGGTTCGATGACTGGCTTGGCTTGCAGGGCTTCGGCGGCCTGAGCGCGCTGCCACTCCGGGGCTGAGTCCAGGCCTCGGTAATACATCCCACGCGCAATCAAGGCCGAGAACAACTGCCGGGTGGCGTGGAAATCCAGCGGGGGGTCGGTCAAATCGTAAAGCCGGATTCCAAATCCCAAAATGAAAATCACGGCAAGCGTAAGCCGCAACAAAATAGGAGAGCGGGCAAAAAAACTATGCGGTGAAACAGTCTGGTCTGTCATTGGCATTCGATCTCGTACAATGCGTTGAGGTTGTCAATTCCCATAACCTGCATCGAAGTGGGTAGTTTGCTTTGCTGCGTCCGATAGTACACATCCCCCAACCACCCAGCCCCCACGATGCTCAAGGCGGCGAAAAGAATGCGATGCCACTCGGTGAGAGCGGTTTGGGGATGAGTGCCCAGTGCCCGCAGATAGGCTTTCAGGGCCGGCCAGGCTTGCCCGCCATCGAGCAAATAGCGGGCATTGAAACGATGCGCCGCTGACCAAACCCGCCTCCGGTTGCGGGCGACCAATGCGGCTAGTTCTGGTTGTGTGCCCATCCAATCGAGGATACGGTAGGCTTCTGCGCCAAAACCGGCCGCCTGCGCCACGTTTTTGGCCGCGGCGTGATGGCGGGCGAATGCCCAAACTCGGTGGACGTGTTGGATTTCGGCAATTGTGGCGATCCGCAGCCACAACTCGTGATCCAACAAAAAATGATAGGTTTCGTTTAGATACCCAGCCTGCTCCAACACTTCCCGGCGCATGAATACCGCCGGTTGACAGATGATTTTGAAGGCCACCAACCCTTCCAGCCCCCAATCGGCGAACTCGAGATCGTTCAGCGGGCGGCCATCCTGATCGAACGTGACCGCGTTCCCGTAGACCAGGCCCACGTTGGGATGCCGCTCCATTTCCGCCGCGGCCTGGGCGACGGCCCCGGGGGCGTAGAGGTCATCCGAATTCAGCCAGGCGACGATCTCACCAGTTGCCCGGCGGAGGCCTTTGTTGATAGCATCCGCCTGCCCGTTATCCGGCTCCGACACCCACCATGCCAGCCGGTCAGCATACTTGCGAATGATCTCGACACTGCCATCCATGGAGCCGCCATCAACGATGATATATTCCAGGTTGGGATATCCCTGACCGAGAACGGAGCGAATGGTCTGCTCTAAATATTCGGCTTGGTTGTAGGAGGGGGTGATGATGGAGACTTGGGGCATTGGGGGCTGGAGATTGGGGATTGGGGATTGGAGATTTGGGATTAGGGATTGGGATGTGAGATACCTTCGAACCGCTTGATGGGCTATTCTTCGTCTTTTGGTTTCAACTCGTAGATAATATACCCTTCCCCCTCTGCAATTACTGGATAACTTCCTTGAAGCCTGGCCTTCAGCAAAGGTTGTTTTTCGAATTGAGACATCGTGGTTACCAGAAAATATCGTTTCCCCTCGGTGCGCTCCGCGAATTCGCGTTCGAACTCCTTTTCAGAGCTGCCGCGCAGATCCGCCAGTTTTCGATCTCTCTGAGAGGGCCATAAACTCACTTTTGTCCAGCCATAGTACATCAGGCGATAGCCATAATCTTGAGTCAGCGCGACGATTGGGCCATCATCAGGGACAGCCTCACCTACGCTTTGCCAATAAGCTGGTTCATGACGATAATCCTGGCTGGCTTGAACAGAGCGTGCAGTCCAGAGGGGATAAAAGACTCCGAGCAGAATGACTCCTACAAAAACAGTTTGCCACAACTTGCCCTGCATACTTAACTTATTGAGTAAAATTTCCGCCACAGGAGCCAAGGATAAAGCCAAAACAGGTACAAACTGCAAATGATAGTACTCATGAGTGTACATCTGATAAGGCAGCATCAGGCCATATAATCCATATCCAATCCATAGGCCCAATAGCAAAACCCGATTTCGTGGTTTTGAGATCAAGACACCCACCATTCCCACAAAAACCAATGCCAGACTCATCAAGTAACCCAGGAAGCTCATCCAGCGCACGTAGAATCCAGGATCGCGAATCAAATGAGATAAAGACACTGTCCACTGAGAAAAGTAGTCACTGTATCCCCCCGGATCAAGCAGCATGTAATAGTATAAAGCTGGCAAAACCATCAGCACGGCCATCGCCCATACCTGGAGGTTTCGCCAAGTACGTTTGGGGCCAGGCACAGCCAATACCGCCGCTACAGCAACTCCGCCAACCAAAAAGGCTGCCACCACTTTGATCAGCACAGCCAAACCGCCAACGATACCCGCCAGCACGGCCCACTTCCATGTCTGCTCCTTTGTCCAGCGGAATATCGAATACACTGAAAAAACAATTCCAACGGTCATAAATGGATCAGGTTGAAAAGAGCGGCTCGCTTGCACGCCAAATGCGAGGAAAAGATAATACCCCAGGGCAATCAGAGCGCCATCGACAGATGTCATATCGCGCCCCAGGATAAACAAAGCCACGCCGCCCAGCAACCAGATCACCGAATTGAGTATCCGTGGAACAACAAGATTTTCGCCGCCAATGAGGCGATAAGCCACCGCGACAATAGTCTCGATTATGGGAGGCTCATACAATCCTATCGTATCCTTGGAATCAATTGCTGCCTCCCGCATTGTGGGATCTGCATCGGGAAAAATGGTGTAGTAAATTCCCCGGGCCACGATTGCATTACGCAATTGGCGCGTCGGGTGAAAATCCAGGGGAGGATCCGTCAGATCATAAAGGCGGATTCCCAGGCCGAGGATGAATATCACTGCCAGAGTGAGAATCAACGAGAGGCGAGAGCGTGCAAAAAATGTCTGGGAGAGGGATATTTCTTTCATAATTTGTGTCGTTGGCATAAGATGTAGACAAGGTATACAGGGTATACAGGGTTTTCCCTTGTCGGTAGTGGTAACAAAGTAAGTGATGACTCATGACTCGTTCCACTGCTTCATGACTCATTCCACTGCTTCATGACTCGTTCCACTGCTTCATGACTCGTTCCACTGCTCTGCGGTGGAACGCTTGCGATGACGTTCTACGTCCCAGCGCGGAGCGCATAAGCGGTGGATTACGACGCAGGAGCATCGTAACCAGAGCAAACGACGCAGGAGCAACGTAACCAGAGCAAGGCCAACGTAACCAGAGCAAGGCCATCACTTACTATCTAGCCACCACCCCCTTGTCTACTTGTATACCCTGTTTACTTTGCCTACTCAAACAACGTCCCGTACTCCACCTTCGGAAATATCTGCAACTTGCCCCCCACTGTAGCGTCGACCACTTCCCGTCCCGCGGACTCGTAGGCTTGCTGGGCCATGCGGTAGCCCGCCTCGGATGAAGCCAGGTCGGGCAGTTGCCAGCGGAAGCCTTTGCCAAAATAGCGCCCATCGAAATGATCGGGGTCGTCTCCATTGGAAGTCACTGTGGTGTTAGGCTCGCCTTGGCTGGCGAAACTATGATCCACCCCGATGAGAATGGCCTGCTCGAAGCCCATGTAGAAAGCCAATTGTAGGCAGACATAAGTCACCGTGCCGCCTTCCCACAAACGGCCAGTCACATCCGGGGCGAATTTGGGGCCGGTGTAGGTGGTGTGGAGGAAAGTTGGGGATTGGGGGTTGGTAAATTGGTAGATTGGTAAATTGGTAGATTGGTAAATTGGTAGATTGGTAGATTGGTGAATTGGAGAATTGGGGAAAAAGCGGTGCGAGCGCCAGGAGAAGAAGCGGGGCATATCGAGGGCGAGGAAGTCATCTACGCATTGTTCTATGACCAGATCGTTGACCGAGACAAGAAAGCTGGTGCGGAAACCCCACTCCGGGAAAGCCAGATAGATGCGGTTCATCCCGAAAGTGAATTCGCCCCGCAATTTCGAGACGTCGGTCCGCTTCAGGCTGGGGCCGTTGCCGATGATGAAGCAGCGTTCTCCCTTGTGAATATCCTTCAGCGCCGCCAGCCGGGCGATGCTCTCCCGCCGCCAGGGATGCAAAGTCGCCGCGGGCCACTGGGCGGCGCGCTGGAGAGCGTAGCGCGCCTCGCTCAACGGCTGCCAGATGATAGAGGGAAACAAACCTTTGATAGTTGTCCGTAAATTCGGCATTCTCAGTCGCTCTCCGCTTCACGCCTTCCGCTACCCGCTACTCCGTACTCAAGCGGGCCGTCGCACCACCATCGACGATCATCGACTGCCCGGTCATAAAGGATGATTGCTCCCCATCGGCCAGGAAGTAGATCGCGTGGGCAATTTCCTCGGGAGTGCCGATCTTGCCGCTGACTGTCTTGCGGGCCAGATTCTCCAACCGCTGGTGGATATTCCCGCCCCCGGCGTGGTCGCGGTTCAGGCCGGCCCGCAGCATGGGCGTATCCACTGCACCCGGCAAAATTGCGTTGACGCGAATATTGTCGGATGCGAATTCGATAGCCATGGCCCGCGTCAGAGCCAGCAGACCGCCCTTGCTGGCGGCGTAAGCGGCGATATTCTTGGAGGTCGCCACGGCATGGACAGAGGAGACATTGACCACCGCCCCGCCCCCATCCTGCTTCAACAACGGGTGGGCCAGTTTGGCACCCAGAAACACCGAGCGCAGGTTGGCCGCCATCACCGCGTCCCACTCCTCGACAGTGGTCTCCAGCAAAGGTTTGGCGATCTGCACGGCGGCGTTATTGATCAGCGCATCCAATGTATCGGTGAAAGCCTGCGCCTGCTCGAAGATGGACTCCAAATCCTCGGGGGCGGAGATGTCCGATTGGATGAACAGGCCGGTTTCGGGGAATGCCTCTCCAAACGGTTGGCGGTCCACACCGATGACGCGCCAGCCCTTCTCGGCGAAGAGCTTCACGGTGGCGCGGCCAATTCCGCCCGCTGCGCCGGTGATGAGCATGTATTTGGGATTGGAGATTGGAGACAGCGTGCCCTTTGGGTATTGGAGTTTAGAGATTGGAGATTGGGGATTAGAGATTGGAGGATGTTCCCCTATGGGGATGTTGCGCGAGAGATTGGCTTTATTGCTCATAACAATTCTAGAAACTCGTCTGGTGTCAAATCAGCATCACGAAGGATTTTTCGTAACAGGCCGAGTCCAATATCTTTATGAGGATGAATCGGAACGGTAACTACGCGGCCGTCTTCATGCCTGAACCGGGCGTGGCTGCCGTGTTGCCGGACGACCTGAAAGCCAGCGATCTCGAGAGCACGAATCACTTGTCTAGATTTCAACATCGGCAAACGCGCCATTACACGGTCACCCGTTGAACCCCAACAAACTCAGGCAAGACAACCCCTACTCCTAGTTTGTCTTCCAGGCAAAGCTCGATCACTTCTCGAATATTTGTCATCAACTCATCTAAAGTCTGCCCTTGAGCATAACAGGCGCGCAGTTGGGGTACTTCGCCCACAAAGAAACCATCTTCGTCTTTTTCAACAAACACATAAAAATCGCGCTTCATTTTCTAAACCTCCGTTGCATATTTACGCACTTGCCACTTGCAAACTTGCACACTTACTCACTCGCCACTTGCACACTCGCATCCATTCCCAACCCCGCCAACAAATTGCTGATCGTATTCCAGTGGACGCGCTCCCAGGCTGCCGGGCTGGAATTTGAGTTGTGAGGGGCCAGCATAACGTTGTCCATCCGAAGCAGCGGACTGGAATTGGGGAGTTGTTCCGTTTCGAAAACGTCCAGTGCCGCCCCGGAGATGACGCCCGCTTTCAGGGCCTCCACCAAAGCGGATTCGTCCACGATGGGGCCGCGGGCTGTGTTGATCAATACTGCGGTAGGTTCCATCTGGGCGAAGGTCTCCGCGTTCATCAGATGATGGCTGGTGGGGTTCAAGTCACAATTTACGCTGACGAAATCAGAAGTGGAGAGTAGAGATTGGAGATTGGTCATTTCGATCCCGGTTTCAGCGATAAAGACGTGATCGATCTCGACAATATCATTGCCCAGAATGGTCATCCCAAAGGCACGCGCCCGGCGGACAACCGCCTTGCCGACATTGCCCACGCCGATCACGCCCAGTGTACATTCGCTGAGTGAGCACCCCGGGATTTTTTGCCACGTCCCAGCCTTCATGGCTTTGTCCATCCACGGCTGGCGGCGGGCGAAGGCCAAAATATATCCCATCACGCTATCCGCCACGGGTAGGGTGAAAGCATTGAGGGTGCGACCGATTTTGATGCCGAGGCGAGCGCAGGCTGCCTGGTCAATCGAGTCGATGCCGGTGCCCCATTTGGAGATCACCTTCAGCCGCGGGGAGCAGGCCTCCAGCACGCGAGCGGTGTAACGGTCATCGCCGCAGATGGTGCCATCGAATTGCCCGGCGTAGGCCAGCAGGTCGGCTTCTTCCAGGCGCTCTTCCACATCGGGCACGATCAATTCCAGCCCAAAGTTTTCCAGCACCGGGCGGAAGCGGTCGAGGAAAGGGATCATGTAGGGGGCGGAGAGGAGGATGGTATACATAAGTAAATAGGGAATCAGTAGATCAGGAAACCAGGGATCAGGAAACCAGTAAATCAGTAAACCAGTAAATCAGTAAACCAGTGGAGCAGTGGAGCAGTGTCGACTGATTTACTGATCTACTGATCTACTGATTCCCCTTCCTCATCAAAAAACCTGTAATTGCAAAATCCAACTCATCATCAATGTCCCACGCTTCGGCGGCCTCTATCTCGAACATCAACGGGCGTTCGCCGAGGCGGTTGCGGCAGGCAAGCAGGGTCTCACGGGTAAAAATATAAATGCAGGAATTCTCTTCGTAAACCGGGGGCAAATCCTGGGTTTGGAGCAGGATGGCTGGGTTGTGGTTGATGGGGCGGGTGAGTTGATCCCACAGGCGGGTTTGGAGGCGTGTAACGGAAAAGAGGGAGTCGTAGGCCGGGTAACTGGAGGTTAGAGATTGGATGGCGCGAGAAATAGTCTCAGCCCGCAGTAAAGGATTGGTGCTGTGAGTTTGCAGGTAGAAATCCGCCTCCACCTGGGATATGTCGTAGGTCAGAATCTCGTTCATGGGGATGTCGTTGGCGCGCAGGTGTTCGGGGCGCGGAATCACCCTCACATCCGGGAAATGCTCCCGCAGGCCAGCGGTCACCTCGGGGCTGTCGGTATCCACCACCACTTCAGCAATTTCGGGCACATCCAGCAAGGTGCCGATGATGTGGTTAAAGAGCGGCTTGCCCGCCAGCGGGCGGTAATTCTTGCCCGGCACGCGTTGGGAGTGGTGCCGCATGGGGACGAGGGCGATGATGCGGGGCATATCAAACCAACTCCAAAAATTCTTCGACGCCCAGACGAGCCTGCTTAAGAATGTGTGCCAGCGTTGACCGTTTCACCGGTTTGTGAGCTGGTACCGTAATCTTCAGCACCTCATCTCGCAATCGCTTCTGCAGCCGAATATGACTCCCACGCTGACGAACCACTGTCCATCCGTCCCTTTGTAATGCGCGAATGACTTTGACATACGACAGGCTGGGCACTTTGGTCACAATGCTAATTCCCGTACCATCGAGCCTTCAACAACAATCCAATCATCTTCAATGGGTTCAAGATATAGATCAATCGCTTCACGGATATTCGACAACGCATCATCAGCCGTATCTCCCTCGCTGATACACCCTGGAAGCGATGGGACAATAACCGTGTAGCCGCCATCATCGCTGGGTTCCAGTATCACTTTGAATTTCATGTCACTCAACCTCCTCACTCGGTGTGAATTCTCTTTTAGGGCCGTGAGCCAAACATTCATCAACGCAGCATATCCCGGCACGCGCTGAGAATGATGCCGCATGGGGACGAGGGCGGTGATGCGGGTCATTCTTTCAACCCTAGTCTCTGTCGTACAGTTCCCCGAATTTGCTCACACAACTTCACAGCTTTTCGCGCCGTTTCCTTGTCTGCTGATTCGCCCGGATAGCGAAACTCCACCGCATAATCTGTCAAAGAGCGCACTTGTTCAATATAAACCATCCAAAATGGCTCAATCGGCTCCAACAATTCCAATAAGTGCGCCAAATCATGGATCTTTGGAAACGATAAACCTGCATCTACGAGGCGGGCTTTGAAATACTTCTCAACACATTGTTGTGCATGAAAACAAGCGGCATCATAGTTAGGATATTTCCTTGCACGGAACTCACGTAACGCAGAGTTATAATCCCCTTCAGCCTTTTTTATCCATTCAAGCGTAAGCGGCTTCATAAAGCACCGTTCCTCTTTCGATGATTTCCTGCAAAAAGACATCGCCCAGTTCCAACCGTCTTTGTAGCTCTTGCGGTTTACGAACCATAATATCAATCGGAAAGCGCGGTCGGGAAGCCATCCAAATTTCTGTCGCCTTTTCAGGATTCTTCCCCTTGAACGGCAAAACCACCAGCACATCCACGTCTGAATCCGGAGTCGGGCTACCGTACGCGTACGAGCCAAACAAAATCACCTTTTCCGGCTGAAATTGCTCCACAACGCGATCACAAAACGCCGTAATCTTCTCTCGCTCTATCATCATTCACACTCCTGCCTCGATTATACCTCTACCCCGCTTCCCCGTAATCAATCGGTTTGACTAGCCGAGGTGCCGGGGTTTTCTCCGCGAGAATTCCCGGCGGGTAATAAAAGGTCTGATGTAGTTGGGCGTCGATCTTGCCCGAGTAGCGATACCCGCGATATGTGCCCCAATACTGCATCAGACGGAACCAGAGAATGCTGCCCCAATGCTCGCCCAGCATCCCATCCCGGCGGGCCTGTAGCAAATCCGAGGCTGTCATCCCCAGCCACAAACGCAGAAAATTCCACAACGTAAAGCGGCTGTTGGGCAAAATTTGTTTCATGGCAATCGCCTCACGCCGGTGACGATTGTACGCCTGAGCGGGTCGCTCATCGTGCAGGTGAATGATCTCCGCCTCGGCCACGTAAGCCACCGCGTAGCCCTGCTCCATGGCCCAACTGCTCCAGGCCAAGTCTTCCAAGCCGGTCAAATTCTCGTTGTAGGGATGCTGCTCCCAAAGCGACCGCCGGATAGCTGCATTGGCGTTGTGCGAATACGGGTGTCCCTGCCGGGGCTGCGAAATATCGGGAAAATACTGGCGGAAAAATTGGTGCTCCGAATACTGATTGGTCTCCCCGCCGCGCTGCTTGCCATAACTGACCGCCACCTCGGGGTCGTCGAACGGTTTCAGCAACTGCTCCAGCCAATCGGGGTACACCGGGTAACAATGCGCACTGATGATGACCAAGTACTCCCCGCCGGATGCCTTGATACCCCGGTTCAGCGAGCGGCCAAAAGTGAACTCGCCGGGCAGGATTTGCACCACCCTCACCGGATAGCGGCGCGCAATCGCCACAGTCGCATCTGTCGAACCCGAATCCACCAGCACGATTTCCACATCTTTCACCGTCTGCTGAGTGATCCCCGTCAACAGCCTTCCGATGTGCTCCTCTTCGTTATAAGCCCTGATGACCACCGAAACGAGCCGGGGACTCGCCGACTTGCTGACTCGCTGCCTCGCTGACTCACCAATCATTGGATTCTTCATACCCCAACCGCACCAGCAACCCTCCTGCCACTGCCTCGAAACGTGACTTGTTTGCATCCGTGAAATGCTCCCGCCAGTTGCCGGGCTGACCCTTGCGGAAAGTGCCGGATTTGCGGGGGGCGATGCCCGTGGCGAGAGTTGCAACGGCCTGCGGGCGGGGAACCGGCGCCGTGAAGCCGCGGGTTTCGAGATAGTCCAGCAGGCGCCCCAGAGCCGCGTCGCGGTCGAGGATCAAGTCTTCGAAGCGCAGGCAAAGCACCTCCGGATGGTCGAGCCAGTCCACATAAGAGTCATATCGCTGGCTAACGCTGGAGAGTTCGAAGCCAGGTTCCGTCACCCCTTCGATGGCCGCGTTGAGTCTCTCTTCCATCGTGGTCAACACCTCGGTGTAATAACGGTGCATTCCGTGGCCGGCGTACATATCCGTAGCATAAAAGACATGCGAGACCAGCATATCGCGCGGGTCGCGGTAAATGAAAACTGTAGCCCTATCAGGCGCAGCGAACAGACTCAGGTACGGTTCGCGGGCGTGGATGTACCCGTAACGGATATCGCCCGGTCGCATAGCGCGGACATTTGCCAGCACCCTCTCTGGGGACAGTGGTTGATTGCCCTCCGAGCGATTGACGGGGGGGAACCCAGGGTCGACGAACGGCCCCAACTGAGTCAGCCCTTCTAAAACCTGGGTCAGCAAATGCGACCCCGACTTGGGCATCGCGTTGCCAAAGACGATGGGAGCGGCGCGCAAAGCTGCGGAGCCGTAACGCCGCGCGACGCTCGCACGCCGTGCCTGCCAGCGGACTTGTTTGAGGATGTGTTTGATTGTGGATGTATTCTTCACTGTAAAGGTAAGTAACGCACTTGATTTTCCCACTCCCCATCCAGGCTGCACTCCGCTAACAACAAAATATCTTCGATGACACATCCAATTGGAATCTCCCGACTGACTTCGAATATCCCCGGCATTGGCATGCCGGCGCGAACTCGCTCGTAGGCAAAATATGTTACCGTGGATACATCATTTGTGAGCAACACCCGATTCTCATGAGCAGCCCATTCGAGTACCGTAGGGTCATCTGCCCCCGATAGACCCATATCTTGAATTCGGATAATATCAAGCCTGGGTTCCCGGCGCCAAAGTCCGCGCACGATATGATTGTTGAAATTCTCGTCAGCAGCGAAACGAAGCACCGCTTACCCCTTTTCTACTGAATAGCGCGCTATCAATCGCTCGCGAATACCCACGGGGGAAAATCTGATTTCGTTTTCCGCTCGAACATGTGCTGCAATCTGCTTCCGCTGGCGAAGGTACTGCTCCACAGCGGAATGGTTTTGCAAATAGTAGCTTATGACAGCATACACATCGGCCAGATGCAGAGAAGGATATTGGTAGACGATTTCTTCCGCCGTTGCGCCGTCGTTGAATGCATCCACAACAGTATCCAGCGTCACCCGTGTACCGCTTACCCGAATCACGTCATCTGTATCAGTTTCCAATGGAATAGGTTCGGTTTGAATTGTTAGCACCATGATACTGCCTCCACCTCTATTCTAGCATAAAACGCGCCGGGGACGGTCATTCATCCAGCACTGATTGGCTGACAAAACTCTCTTGCTTCCTAATTAGGAGCGGAAATTGGACACGGATTTACCCTTCGATGGCCGCATTGAGCCGTGCTTCCATCGTGGTCAATACCTCGGTGTAATAGCGGTGCATTCCGTGGCCGGCGTACATATCCGTGGCATAAAAGACATGCGAGACCAGCATATCGCGCGGGTCGCGGTAAATGAAAACTGTAGCCCTGTCAGGCGCAGCGAGCAGACTCAGGTAAGGTTCGCGGGCGTGGATGTACCCGTAACGTATATCGCCCGGTCGCATAGCGCGGACATTTGCCAGCACCCTCTCCGGGGACAGTGGTTGATTGCCCTCCGAGCGATTGACGGGGGGGAACCCAGGGTCGACGAACGGCCCCAACTGAGTCAGCCCTTCTAAAACCTGGGTCAGCAGATGCGACCCGGACTTGGGCATAGCGTTGCCGAAGACGATGGGAGCGGTGCGCAAAGTTGCGGGGCCGTAATGAAGTGCGACGCTCGCTCGCCGTGCCTGCCAGCGGATTTGTTTGAGGATGTGTTTTGGAGTGTATTGGAATGTCACTTTGCGGGCTGATACGTCGCCACGTTTTCCTGTGTTCACTGGGTGAGTAAGGGCTGGATCGCGCCCAAAAAATTCTCTGCTGCGCGAATAGCTCGCTCCGCCTGTGATTTAGACACATGCACTAAACCCCCATAATCGCCAATATTGCGCAATTCAAAAAGCCAGCTCAAATCCTTGCCCTGTTCCTTGCTCAATTTCCCCGTCTTGACAAATCGTCGATGAATCGAAGCAATAACCCCGCTATGTTTGCTAAAATCTAAACCCTCGTTCAACAAAACAGCTGTGGCTCCGTAAAAAGCCGCATAATAAGCACGCGATGCCGTAAAATCGTAGTAACCTTTGGCAGCCAGGTCTTTAGCTGCCTGGATAGATTGCTCCGCTCGTTCAAGGTTGGCAGTGATTTCATGCCGGTAAATGGGCGTCATACAAATACCCCTTCTCGTTTTGCGTTTCGATAGAATTGAATCCTTCCGTGCTCGAACTCTTCCGAAGAAACAGGCTTTGCAGAAATAAGTTGATCTGACTCTAATTGTATCGGGTATAACACATCTATCACTCGACGAAGCTCTGAAAAATAATCGAAGGGTTTATTTAACAAAACGAGTAAATCAATGTCACTCGTTAAATCAGCCTGGTTGCGTGCTACAGATCCATATAGAACCAGCCCTTCCAACTGAGTGTCATAATAACCTTTAAGAGCCGTTTTACACCTTCTCACTAGTTCAGTGGTTGTCAACACCATGATACTGCCTCCACCTGCTATTCTATACTGATCGCCCGCGAAAAGAGTGCAATTGTCTGTACACGGATTGAACGGATAACACGGATTTATTCTCCTTGTTTTACGCCGTACCGGCACGGTGTCCGTTCAATCCGTAACATCGTGCCCTTCAGGGTAAATCCGTGTACCATTTTTCGCTGTTTTGAAGTACGCTCAGTATAGCATAAAACGCATCGGGGACGGTCATTCATTTCATTCATCCGGCATCAAAAACGGCGCACCGTCCACAATGCCATCTGCCAGCACCCGCATGGTTGGCGAGTTGGTGGGCATTAGCTCACGCCAGGAGAAGTGCTTCAGTTGAACATATCCCGGCGTGGGATGGGCGTCAATGAATCTATCCAGCGGCAGCGAGGCGCGGTAAAACTGATAATACAGAAATCGCCGCGCGTTAGCTTGAAATTCGGGAGGCACTTCAATCTGGTCTGCCTTCAATAATTCTTCCACTCTTTTCCGATATTCAGCCGACGTTGGCGGCAAAAAGACCGTGGGATACTGCGTGTAGCGCGCCTTGCCCCCGCACACCACAGGCACGCCCAAGAGTGTCCCTTCAAGGCCAATCGAAGAGTTATACACCATAATGAATTTCGAGCGCCGAAGTAATTCATACGAACTGAGCGGCTCCAGGGAATCCACAAATAACACATTGGGCAACTCTGCAACCCCGTGGCGCTTAATCCAGTCACTCACGCTTTCCCGGCTCATTTTGCCGGCCCGCTTCTCATCGGGATGGGCGCGGATAACGAAGAAAGTTTCGGGGTGCTGGCGGATGATGTCCAATATCAAGTCAAGCCATGTGAACATGTGGGGAAAGATAGTGTTGGCGTGTACCTGGCTGGTATCGAAAACCACATTGGTGAACACCGGCATAATTTGCTTGAACCTCGCTGCGTGCTGTAAGAACTCATCACTCAGACCGCTGATCTGAGGCCAGAAGCTGATGCCCGCCATGGTGAACTCTCCCTTGAATCGTTGACTCAGGTGGGCGTCGAGACGGGCATTTTGTTCCTGGGTGAGTTCGAAATCCTCGGGGATATGCATCAGGTAAGCGGTGGCCTGCCCATCGGTGAAGAAAGCTGAAAAAGCCTGGAATCCGACTTCGTGGGTGATGACGCGCAAACCGCGCTGCCGCGCCACCCAGCACGCCGCCGCCTCAGGGAACATGATCCCGTTGAAGACCACGACCATGGCGGGATCGGCCTGTTCCAAGAAAGCATCGAATTCCACTGCCACCCGGTAAGCCGACTGGATATATTCACGCAGCAGAAAGCGAGTTGCCTCGTCATCGAGGAGGTGGTGGCGACGCAAAGCCCAGCGGAGGGCGGGGAGGGTGAGGGGGCCGAGGGGCAAGGGAGCAAGGGAGCGGGGGGGCGGGGGAGCGGGTTGCGAGTTAGAAGTTAGGAGGTTAGGGGTTAGGGAGTTAGGGGTAGTGGATGATGGTCGGTGGTCGGTGGTCGGCGGTCGGCGGTCGGGGAACGGGAATTCGAAGGTTGAGAGTTCTTCCACGTTGAGGG